>JBCCSR010000216.1:0-7472 GCA_039199865.1 Bacteroidota bacterium | reverse complement strand
TATCCCCAGTGTTCAGCAAGATATTCAGCAAGGGACAAACACCATTAAAGCTCAGCCTCTACAAAGTATTGAAGACCTCCGACACTTGCTCAACACACTAGCAAAACAAGGATTTGGCCCTTCTAGCATCTGTGCGTTAGAATTGGCCGCTTTGGATTTATTGATGAAAAGTAAAGGCATCCAACTGGCTCCATTTTTTAAACTTCCTCCCATTCCCGACATCTCGTACAGCCTGATCTTGCCACTTTTGGCACCAGAAAAGCTGAGCGGTCTCTTGCAAAAAATCACCCATTTCCAAGCTCCGAAAATTAAAATCAAAGTCAATTACGATCAGGTGGCCAACTTAGAGCGAATCCGTATCCTTCGGAGGCATCTTGGCGAGCAAATTCCCATCCGGGTAGACGTCAACGGAGGCTGGTCACTGAAAGAGGCCCTGACTTATATTCCCGAGTTGATGGCATTGGGGGTTCGCTCTTTTGAGCAAATTTTACCGGTGGCGCAAAAGGCAGACTGGGCTCAGGTCAATCGCACTTTTGGAGGAGAGGTGCGCATCATGGCCGACGAGTCTTTGACTAGCATTCAAGACGCGCAAGCACTGATTGAGCAAGGCTGCTGCAATCATTTCAACTTAAAAATATCCAAACTCGGTGGCTTATTTCGGAGTCAAGCCATTTACCAACTGGCCCAAAAACACGGTATTTCCTGTCAGCTTGGTGCCCATTTTGGAGAGACCAATATCTTGGCCACCGCAGGAGTGGTATTGGCAAGTCTTTGCCCCGAACTTACCGCTTATGAAGGTGCCATGAGTGATTTCTTACTGGAAAAAGATTTGGGCCAGCCCAGCACCCGCCATGGAGTCGACGGTCGCCTTTCGGTACAAAAGGCACTGGATAAAGTTGGTTGGTTCGAGCAAATCGATCTCGATGACATTGACCAACAGTTTACCACCGCCAAATACCTGCTCTGATTAGTGTTTGATCAGTTGAACGGTTTTCAAACTTGCCCCAGTCAGGCTGTTGATACGCAGATAGTAATTCCCCGGTGGTAAATCTCCGGTCGAAGCAGAAAAGTCATGTTGACCAATGCCAAATGATCCTCGACCAAAAACGTAGGTCGTTTTTCCTTCCACGTTGAGCAAACTAATTTGAACATCCATTGAGCGATCCAATTGTAGGCTAAAATTCAAATGATCCGAAAAAGGATTGGCCGATTGCCAGCGGAGCGACAAGCCCTGAATGATTTCTAGTTCTAGAGTGCTGGTCGTCAAATCTTCGAATACCCAAACATCGTCGAGAAAAGCACCATCAGCGCCATTGCCTCCGAAAATCAACAATTGATTGTTGTTGGGTAAAAATACCGCGCAATGCCCCACCCGTGCTAGGGGCAATTCGCCAGTGGCCGTGATGGGGGTCCAAGTATCATCAGTTAAAGAAAATCGCCACAAGTCATTGAGTGCTCCAGAAAAATTGTTTTGATTGGCGCCATTGCCTCCAAACAGGTACAATTGATTTTCGTCCATCGCGGTTATGGAGCAAAAATGGCGTCCAGGAGGTTGGCTAAGAGGAAGGCGTTCGGTCCAAGTGTTTGTACTTAAATCAAAGGTCCAGATGTCCTCGCGATTGCCTCCACTTTGCCCACCGTACATCACCATTAATTCCCGACCAGCAACATAAGTTCCGTTGTGTAAGCAGCGTTTGAAGGGATGCGGAGTGGGCAATAGCTCTGTCCAGGTATTGGTGGTCAAATCAAAAGCCCAGGTATCATCCTGTCGGGCAGTGCCCGCATTTCCAAAGCCGCCGAAAGTCACCAAACGATGGGCATTGGGATCAAAAACGGTGATGGTTCCGTAGCGTTTTTGCGGAAGCCCGACTCCGTTTCCGTTGGGCGATCGCTCCGTCCAAGTCAAAGTATTGAAATCCAAAGTCCATACATCATTATACAAGCCACTTCCTTGCCCGGAGAAGACCAGCATTTGATTGCTTTCCTCATCAAAAAGGGCATTCTGTGTATGACGAACGACCGGAATATCTCCCATCACTTCCACTTCAGACCAGGTATTGGTCCCCAGATCCAATTTCCACAGATCATTTTGAAAACCAGCACTGGTTCGTCCGCCAAAAACAAAGAGTGCATTTTCCGCGGGGTGATAAATCATACTGGCGTTTGCCCGAGCGGGCGTCTCGCCATTGGTATCGAGTGCCGTCCATGTTTGGGCCGATAGTATTTGCAATAAAAACAGACTGAAAATGGTGCAAAGGAAACGCATATTTTGGGATTTTGACCAGGAAATACTTTTAAAATTACTAGAAAAAGATCACAAAAAGTTCACCACAAAAAATTCGGATTGTACCAATGCTTGCTAGATTAAGACCAGCGAGTTTGGTCCCGCCCCTCCCGCAAACGAGAGAAAAATTTTCCATTTCTTTTCAACATCAAGCAACGAATTGTATTTCCCATTCATAATTGGGTTGTATGTGATCAGATACAAATGATTATTTGATTTAAAACTAAGAAAAATGAAATTCCTAAAATATTTAATGCTCTCTTCCTGCTTCCTTTCTCTGTTTGCCTGTACGCCTGATGATGAATTCGACATCGTAGAAACACAGACCGAAATCGAAGCACCAAATGAAATTGATCCCGAAGTAGCAATCATCGTCAGTGATCCTTCGGGCAATTTGCTAGAAGGCGTTCGGCTCGCTTACTACGACAACGGAGAAAAAAAGACCGAAACGATGACCGATTTTAATGGACAAGCCAAACTGGTACTCCGCAATCACGATGAAGATACTCGTGGCATCGTTTTTAGCCAAAAGGCCAGTTTCAATGATCAAGTGCTACGACTGGAAAATGTACACGTCGAAGCCAATCAGCTATCCTTCACCATGGAAGTTCCAGATGAAAACAGTCCCGGCCTCCATACCAATGTCGAAGGGTTTTTGAGCAATGATTTTGTTCTGATTTCTGGCAATGTGAGTGATGGTACTGGAACGCCAGGAGTAGGTACCGTCTTCATTTTTGAACCAGAGGCAGTAATTGAGGGAGACAGCTCTGCTTTTTCAAACACTACAATCATCGATGAAAATGGCGACTATGAACTCTTGGTCCCCCAGGGAATCGAGCTTTACGCGGTCATCTACGAATTTGATGTCTGTAGCCCCAATTTGATCAACTTCATCAATGAGGAGGATGTCCTCATCAATGGTAGTTATTTTGCTCAGGATTTGGGGGCTTTCACCGAAGATACCACCCTTCCTCCCAACACCAATGCCCACCAAACCGTAAGCGAAGAAATCAACGTCTTCCTATCGGGAACTGCTCTCGACTGCGTCGGAGAAGCGTTGATGGATGCGACCGTCGAAGTGTATACCATTGGATTCCCCAGTGAGTTGGTGGCCACTGTTGCCACCAATGGCGACGGCTATTACCAGGCAGAACTGACTCAGTGTACCAACTTCCCAGCAGTTGGCGTAAGAATTTTTTCGGGTTCCAATTTCAAAGATTTCTCTTTGCCTTTCGATGTCAATGATCCCGTCGTTGATTTTGAAACTCAGTCCGTTTGTTTCGACAATGCTTTCCAAATACTCGTTCCCAACGAAGGCACCATTACCTATACCAATTTCGAGATCGAAAGTTATACTGCTGGCAATAGTTTGGTCTTGGTCGAAACGGCTGGAGCGACTCAGTTTAGACTAAAATTTGAATACGATAGCACGACCACCGTTTGGAAAGGCACTCAATTAGAGCTTTACGAAGGTACCGATTTGCTGTACGAATCTTACCAAGATTTCACCGTATTCATCACGGATGAAGGCCAGAAGATTACGGGTAATTTCCCCGGAGTCAATGTCATTGTTCAATCGGGTCCTAGCCAAGGAGAGCTCCTTTCTCTTTTCCAAGCGAGCTTCGTGGTTTACAAATAATTCTCCTAACAACGCGTCAATAGTGATCCAGCTCAACCAAGTTTTAAACGCCTGTAAAAAAATGATCGTAAAGCTCAGTTTGAGCTTTATGATCACTTTTTAGACCACATTGCTAAGATTTGTAGTCGCTACAGCGATGACCACGATACCATGCAAGAGAACATCCAATGTACCTTTATTAAAATCTTTGGCCAATTGACTACTTACGATGCCCAAAAGGGAAGTTTTGCCGCTTGGTCTGCCCGCATCGCCATCAATGAATGCCTGATGCGGATGAGAAAGGCCAAAAAGTTTTTGTACGTAGACGATATAGAGCAAAGTCTGGATAGTGTAGCTCTCCCTACTTTCATCTCAGACCTAGACTATGAATTGCTCATCGACAAGGTCAATGATTTGCCCACCGGCTATCGAACCATTTTCCTTCTTTTTGTAGTAGATGGTTTGAGCCACAAAGAAATTGCACAACAGCTGGGCATCTCTGAAAATACGTCCAGAACCCAGCTTTTAAAAGCGAGAAAACTGCTGCAAAAGAAAATTCTGGATTTAAAAAAAATTCGTAAAATCATCTAATTAGGCAAGGTATGAGCAATGAAAGAAAAATAAAAGAGGCATTCAATTTCAAGTCTATTGATTTGGACCGAGGAGCGATTTGGCAAGAAATTGAAAAAGGCCTGCCGCCAAAAAAGAAGAAAAGAAGATGGGCCTTTTGGATCCCCCTTGGCATCATGGGTGGCATCCTACTGATGTCCTCCTGGTATTTTTTATCAGATACGCAATCGATCAACAAAACACTTTCACCAGACGGAAGGAGCATTGAGCGGGAGAAAAATCTACTAAAAAACAACATAAGCACGTCTGACACAAAAAGTACAAACGCAACGATAGATCGAGAAAATCCCCTTGCTAAAACCTTATCAATCGCTCCTCCCACGACATCCAATCGTCAAGCAAAATCCGTAGCCAAGGAGCAAGTCGAGCAATCGTTGACCGACGCATCAACAGCTCCATTCGATCCAACTGGTAATTTCACTGATCCCGAGCGCGATCGCTTGAATTTGGTCAATCCTCCACTAGAGATTCAGCACTTGACCACTGACCAAAATGCCCTTGCTGCTTCTACGACTAAACTAGGCTATACTCAGATTGAGGTCCCTAGCCTTTTGGCTCTTCCAATTCAATCTGCCGACTTTTTTACCAGTAAAAAACAGGAGTTAACCAAGGGGAATAATCAAAATTTGCTTCTAGCCCAGAAATCAAGGTCCAAATGGCAAATAGGCTGGTCCACCCGTTTCTTCGCTCCCCAAAGAACACTTAACGGCATTGATCCACAAACTGTAAGCATAAAGGAAGATAGCAGTTCTCCATTGCATGGCTTTTCAACGCAATTGACCCTCGCGTATTCGATCCATCCATTTATTCGGATCAAAACGGGAATTGACTACACCCAATTTGTCGAAAGAATCGAATGGTCAGGAACGGTCAGCAGCAATTCAAGGCTCATCAGTTCTGACTCTGCCCGAGTATTTGTCTACAATCAAGAAAAATACTATCTATCCGGTGAGTTGAATGAAGTAGTTACTAGCCAACGAAGTTTGCGCCACTACAATACTTTCCAATTGTATTCCATTCCAATTGAAATAAATTTCCTACCCATCCAAAGTTCGAGGTATGCACTGGGTTTTGTAGTAGGCTATAAGTTCAACTTCTCGCGAAGATTTCAAGGGAAATTTCTCGACCAAACAGGTCGTATGATTGAAGAAGAGGCCGATAATATGTTCCGGTCCAGGGCCATCAATTCCTATTATTTGGGAATCAATAAATCGGTTCGGCTCTTCAAAAAAACACATTTAACCGCTTCGCTCAGTTACACCAAAACAAGTAATTTCCTCAAAACAGAGGCTGCCAAACAAAACTATCACTGGTTTGACTTTGGACTAGAGCTGAGCGTGGGCTTTTAATGGCTAAGCATTGAATTTGGGAAAGTATAGCGCAAAAAGGTGAGTCAATCAATACTGCTCCCTCCACAGAGGTCAAATCCCCGGGGCTAAAGGTCAGCTATTGTCATTGGCCCTCTAAAGTTGTCTCGAAAAGACGGAAAATTTAAGTTCCGTCAATCATCTGACAAAAGCCAAATTAAGGCAATTACTCAATGGTTGATCTCTTATCTTTGTTAGAGATATGGCATATATCTGCCCTCTCACTACCTAAATTCAATAATTGAAAATGAAAAATTTACTTTACTTCTTTTCGATGCTCGTTTTGGTCAGTCTTGTTGCCTGTGGAGACGAAGAACCAGTGGTGATGACCCCAGAATACAGCATCAATATTGTTTCTCCAAATACAGACAACAAAAGCGTTGGAGAAAGCATGCCTCTAGAAGTCAATATAAAAGAGTCCAATGGAATGACGGTTCATCACGTCAACGTGAAAGTTTACAATCGCGATGATGCTAGTGAAGTCATTTATGATGGTCCAAGTGAAGCACATGTTCACGAAGAAGATGGCGATTACACACTTACCGATAACATTCAACTCGATGTAGCGGGACACAGCAATTGGGTAGTAGAAGTCAAAGTTTGGGGACACGAAGCTGGCGCGGCCGAGAAGACGGAAACCCTAGAATTCCACGTTCACCCCAATCATCCCAACTACGTCATTGATGTGCAGTCACCTACTACTGATGACAAAAATGTTGGGGATGAGGTCGACATCAACGTCAACTTCAAAGACATGCACGGTGGAACCGTTCACCACATCAAAGTATTGATCTACAACAAAGCAGACAATACTCAAGTCATTTACGATGGCCCTGCGGATGCACATGTTCACGAAGAAGATGGAGATTATACCTATACCGACAAACTCGACCTAGCGGTTGATGCCCATACCGATTGGATCGTTGAGGTAAAAGCTTGGGGACACGAGGCCGGTGCACACGAAAAAGTAGAAACTGTTGAATTTCACGTCCACCCTCAATAGAGAAAATTGATATAACGGAGCGAAAGGAAATTAGGCTCTCAAGCCACTCATTCATCTGCTCTAAAAAACGCTAGTCAAACTTTTGGCTGGCGTTTTTTTATTGAACCAGTGTTCGCTAACTTTGTTCCACATGTATTTGATAGCATAAACGATTGGTTGATTGTAAACTCAACAGGGCTCAACTCATGCAAGAATATCAGGAAGAACAAGTCATTGGGCAACTCGATAAAAGAAAAGGGGGGTACTTTTTCCTCAGAATTGATGCGGCAGTAGTCAATCAATTTGAAAACAAAAGACAAACCCGTCTGATTTGCCGACTGGAAGACCAAGTGGAATTCCAATGTGGCTTAAATCACCTGGGAGATGGCCATTTTTTCATCATTCTATCCAAGAAAAACTTAGCCCTGGTTGACAAGCAATTGGGCGATCGGCTTCACTTCCATCTGCGAGAAGATCCCAATCCACTAGGCGTGGATATGCCGGAAGTACTTGAGGTCTTGTTGGAACAGGATGGGCAATTAAAAATAAAATTTAACCAGTTGACTCTAGGGAAAAGGCGAGGCATTATTC
>JBCCSR010000215.1:0-7479 GCA_039199865.1 Bacteroidota bacterium | reverse complement strand
GGCTTTTGTTTGCATCATCGTCGAAACGCTTTTGGCGCTTGGTAACGAATGGTCTAGCTTTCAGTTGCTGAATTTAGTCGATGGTGTAGGGGAATTTACGGACTACACCCCTTCACAAATTTTGGGGGAATTGGGGCCTATGATTGAAGCACGAGAGAGAGGAAATCGAGTGATCATTTTGTTTTTTAATTTGGGATTGTTATTGTTTTCTTATTTGTTTTACCGATCCCATTATTTACCCCAACTCCTGGCGAGGGCAGGGCTACTGATTACAGCTCTGATGATGGTTTTGGTCTTGGTTAGGTTAATGCTAAACATCCCCTTGGGTACCGTCGGTGCAGTTGCTTCCTTGTTATTGCTATTGTTCCAACTGGTATTTGGCGCTTGGCTTTTACTAAAAGGCATTCGCGGGAGAGTCGAGCTTGAGTCGTGAGGGGAGGAGAAGGAAGGGAATGGTAGGGTATGAAAAAGGGCCAACAAATGTGCTGGCCCTTTTTCATTTTGCTTACTGCTTGGTCATTTCAATTTTGTTGACCAAAAGCGCAGCCTTCATCAGGAAGTCGTCTTTGTTTTGTTTGAATTCCTGATTGACCATCAATAATCGGGCTGCATCATAGGCCGCCGATTTGGGAATGATTTGTCGAGCCGCAATGGGATGTAAGCGATATTGAAGGTTATTAGACCGCAAGAAAGAAGAATCTTGCTGGAAGTTGATGACTTTGCTGAGTTTATTTAGAGAAAACAAATACTCTGTTTCCGCGGTAATTTCTTTTTGAACATCGGAGATGTACTGTCGTCGGAAATTGATTTGTGCTCTTTCGCAGAGGAAGATATCTCTACGACCATCGAAAGTAACGATGTCTCTGATATTGTATTTACGCAAGTTTTTCATAAAGAAGCCCTTGACGAACCGTTTGGTCGGACGCAGCTTTTTGAAAGCATAGTCAAGATCGCGCTCATCTAAGCGGAATTCTTCATCGTAGTGCTTTTTACGACCGGTACGCATGTTGATGACCTCACGTAATTTGCCAATGGTATTGCCCAATTCATTGACTTTTGAGGAAACATGAATGATGTCGACATCAGCCCTGTTATTGAAACTTTCAAGGAATATTTTATTGGAATCTAGTTCAAACACCAATAGAGCGATTTCGCTGATCGCATAATAGTTTGGATAGCCCCCATAGATGTTCCCGTATTTCAGTTCTAAGAATGCAATGTTCCTGTTCACGGTTTTCGATTAAAAATAGGTGAAAGAATAAATAAATTACGTGCAAAAATAAATTAAAATATTAATGCTTTTTCTGCTATCAGTCAAATTGATAGCTTAACTTTTGATTAAAATTACGTTATCTTCAGTAGATAGGGCGTTTTTTTCGCCCTTTTTTCTCAAAGCTAATAACTTTTTCTCTGCAAAAATAATCATTAACTATTAAACTATTGACAAAAAATTTGAATATCAGTTGGATTGAGCTTTAATATTTAGGGCTCTTTCCCGAATCTACTTATACAAATAAGAATTTGCCACTTTCGTAAATCTTTTCATCGTCGGCATAAATCTCCCCTCCATTCATCATATTGCCAATCATGTCCCAATGGATCGAAGATTGGTTTTTGCCTCCACATTGTAAATAAGATTGGCCGATTGCCATATGTATGGTTCCTCCAATCTTTTCGTCGAATAAAATATTCTTTGTAAACTGATTGATATTGTAATTGGTGCCAATGGCTGCTTCTCCGAATTGTCGAGCTCCTTCGATTTGAAATATTCGATCCAAAAAGGCCTGGCCTCTTTGGGCTTCCCATTTTTCCACCACTCCATCCTTCACCCAAAGGGTGACGTCTTCAACTTCATGGCCCATATAAACAGCGGGGAAAGAAAAATTGACCACCCCATTAACAGAGTTTTCGACGGGAGAAGTATACACCTCGCCAGAAGGCATATTGGTTTGCCCATCGGAGTTGATCCAAGTTCGACCTTCGGTAGAGAAAGCAATATCGATGCCTTCGCCCCTGTAACGAATGCTGGATCGCTTATTGAGTACATCGACAATTTGCTGTTGGAATTGTCGGACATCCAGCCAAGATTGAATGGGATCGGCTTGGTGGAGATTGCAAGCCGTGTAGACAAATTTTTCGTATTCTTCCAAAGACAAACCCGCATTTTGGGCCGCCGCCAAAGTTGGGTATTGACATAAATTGCGCTTCAAGTCTCGGGTGGCAGTCCTTTGGAAATAAGTTTTATTGATTGCTGCGTTGGCCTTTTTGTGGATATTGACCTTTTTTGCGTCTACATTTTGATTTTCCAAAAGGTTGAAAGGAGCACGAATATAGACATAGGCGTCAAACTCCTCCATTGCTTGTCGGTAAAAGGGAGAGGCGTAAGCCAGTTGTTTTTCTTGAGCTTCTTCTAAAAAAATCCTACCTTTTTCTCGGAATTCTAAATTGACCTCTGCGTGGGCACCTGCCCGAATGGCTTCTCGATACACTTCTCTTACCAAGGGTTCGGCAAGAGTGGAACTTTTGATGTAAAGTTTATCCCCTTCCTGAATTTCTAGGCAGTAATTAACAAGCAGCTTAGCGTATTTTTCTAAAATCGGGTTCATTGAATGCTTGTATGGATTTCGTTTTCTTCTGGTTAAAGACAAATTTAGCGCATAATTGAAACGGATGAAAAGCAGAACGGTTCCAAATATGCTTCATTATTTCGAGAATTTTCTGCAATTAAGTGCTCCTACCAATGTTTTACTTGGTAAGGATAGCGAATTTCGTACTGTTTTTTCACCAACTCCGTCAGCTTTTCCCGAAACTGGGGAATGTTTTCTTTCGTGATGGCAGAGAGGAAGATATTGTCGTGTTCAAACTGATTTTTTAGGCGATTTCGTAATTCGGATTCAATTTCTCCCTTGGTGGCCTCCTCCAGGTAATCATCAAAATAACGTTCCCGATACAAATCAATTTTGTTGAAAACGAATAAGGTCGGCTTTTCTTCAACCCCTAGATCCTTCAGAGTCGTATTTACCGTATGAATGTGGTCTTCAAACTGTGGATGGGCGATGTCAACCACATGCAAAAGCAAATCACTCTCTCGGACTTCATCCAGGGTCGATTTGAAACTCTCCACGAGGTGGTGAGGCAGTTTGCGAATGAAGCCAACCGTGTCTGAGAGCAAAAAGGGCATCGCTTCAAAGACGACTTTGCGAACGGTAGTATCCAGCGTTGCAAAAAGTTTATTTTCGGCAAAGATATCGGCCTTACTAATCAGATTCATTAAGGTTGACTTTCCAACATTGGTATACCCGACCAGCGCTACGCGAATCAATTGATCCCGATTTTTCCGTCGGGTGAGGTTTTGTTGATCAATTTTTCCCAGCTTCTTTTTGAGCAAGGCAATTTTATCCCGAATGATCCGTCGATCCGTTTCGATCTCTTTCTCTCCCGGACCCCGCATTCCGATTCCCCCCCTTTGGCGTTCAAGGTGGGTCCAGAGCCCTCTCAGTCGGGGCAACAAATATTGCATTTGCGCCAATTCGACTTGTGTTTTGGCCTGTGCACTTTGTGCTCGGCTGGCAAAGATATCGAGAATCAAACTACTGCGATCTACGATTTTTACTTTTAGCGTTTCTTCGATAATATTGACTTGTTTGCCCGTCAGATCATCATCAAAAATGACCAAACTAATCTCCGGATGCATCTCGATATAGCTTCGAATTTCCTCCATTTTTCCAGAACCCACAAAAGTACGTCGATCGGGATGTGCCATTTTTTGTACAAAACGCTTTTGGGAAATGGCACCAGCCGTTAGCGCCAAAAATTCGAGTTCATCCAGAAAATCAGTGACTTGTTCCTCCGTTTGGTTTTTCTGAATCAAACCTACCAAGATGGCTTGTTCCGAACTTTTTTGTAAGCCTTTTTTCTCTTTTTCTCCTATGTTCCAGTTGTTACTCATATTCTATTTTTGATTCGTTAACTAACAAAAATGCATCAAAACAAGTTGTTCAATTGATCCATTTAATGGGGTTGAGCCTGGTTTTATCTTTCCAAACTTCAAAATGCACTTCCGATGTTTGAGAAGCCGGATTGATGCTGACTCGACCGATATGTTGTTGGGAGTTGACGTTTTCCCCTTTCTTTACAACTACCTGTTCGAGATTAGAATATACGGTGTAATAGCTTCCATGTTTGATGATGACCATATAATTGTAGCCTGGAATAAACTGGACGCCAACAATTTCTCCTTTAAAAACGGCTTGGACTGAGGTTTTGGGCTGTGTTTTGATATCAATGCCGTTGTTGGTAATTTGAATTCCTCTTAGGGTAGGATGTGCCTGTTTGCCAAAATATTTTGTGACGACTCCGTTTTGCACTGGCCAAGACAGCTGTCCCCGATTTTGAGAAAACTCCTGACTCAATTGCCCTCTTGCTGGTTTGGGCCTCGGATTGCGGCGTGCAGAACTGGGAGGACGTAGATTTCTTTTCTTGTTGACTTTTCCCTTGTTGGCATCTGCTAGAGACAAGCGACTTCTTTCTCTTTTGCGGTTGGCGGCGATTTCCTTGCGGATGACCGACTCGATGGCTTCGTTCAAACGGCGGTGTTTTTTCTGTTGTTTTTCCAATGCTTTGGCCAAACGAGCTTCATCGGCTTGTAAGGCATTGAGCAATTGGTTTTTGCTCTCCATTTCTAGGTTAATTTCTGCCTCTTGTTCCACTTCCGTCAGCAGTAGCAAAGCCTTGATTGATTTGTCTTCTTCGAGTTGCTCGAGTTTTTGGTTGAGTGATATCTGGGTAGATACAATTAGTTCTGCAGTCTTTTTACGACTTTGATTGTATTGTTTAAGGTATTGCCAACGCTGGAAAGCCTGGTTGAAAGTACTGGCAGAAAAAATGAACAACCAACTATTTTGCTGGACTTTCTGCCGATAGGCCTGTCTGGCCATTTGGCCATATTCTTCCTGTAGCCGCTCCATGTCTTGTTCGAGTGAGAAAATAACATCACTGGTTCGGTTGATATTTTCTTCGGCATAATCCAGCTCATTGTTGAGTGTTTCAATGAGCTCTTGGCGCTTTTGAATTTGGGATTGCAAACTGAGATACCGATCTAAAGTTACTTCTTTGTTTTTGGTGGTATTTTTAAGTTCTTGGCTGGTGGTTCGAATTTCCTCAATCAGTCTTTTCCGTTTTTGTTCCAACTGTTTTCGACTTTGCCCTGATGCATCGTTGAGGGTCAGGAGGAGCAAAAGTCCGAGTCCAAATCTTAGCCAGTACTGTTGACCAAGGCGGCTGGAATACCGGTGATCCCGTGACTCTTGCGGGAGCAATGACCAGTTAAGGATGAAGTGGAAGTAGTAGAAGATAGAAGAAAAGGTTTTGATAGAATGGGCCGTTTTATTACAAAAAGGGTCAATTGATTCTAGTATAGTGTTTCGGTATTTCAAATCGAATGGTCTTGGCTTTATTGAGTTCGATCTTTGAAAAATCAATATCGATGCGTAGATCACCAGTTTCAGGACTGCTTAAATTGAGTCTACGAAAATACGAAAAATATTCATATTCATCGAGCGCCTTATAATCTGACAGCTCTACTTGTACTTTCCGATTGTTGCGAAAATCCAAGAAAATCATCTTCTCCAATACGTGATTGAGACCACTCAACCAATAGTCTCGGGTTGGATTTTCATCATTCGAACTGGCGAGGTGATACTGATCCTCCACGATTGCAGTCTGTAGCTTAACTCCTGACAATAGCAAAGGGTTCCCTAAAATCATATTTTGTAGTAGATCAAAATTGGCGGGTAGATGGTACTGTTGTTGGACCAGTGAAAAGTCGCCGATCGCATACTCCTTGTGAATTCGGTCGACAATATAGATAGAGTCGGGAGTGATGAGGATGCGAGCTGCTTCGATTCCGAGTTTTTTGACATTCATCCAAAGGACACTGTCTTTGCGCAAACGAATATTGGCCGTCGCTTTTCGACTTTGAGAATTGTCTTTAAAAGAGATCTTAGCCTTGGCACTCAACCATTCCACATCAATGTGGCGATCTACGAGAAATTGAACCAGCGTATCGGAGCTTTTATCTGCCAATTCGCCAACCTGAACTAAGGGTTTAGTCGATTTACAAGCTCCAAACATCAAGATGGAGAGGAGAAAAACAGGGAAGAGGTACTTACTCATACAACTGTCGATCCGATATTTTCTTTTCTAGTAATTTGGAGGTACCTCCTTTTTCTAGGGCTTTTTCCCAATGTACAATCGCTTGTTCGACATCATTGAGTTGGTAGAGAATGTCTCCATAATGTTCCAAGATACCGGGCGTATCGTTGCCTCCATTGTTCAAGGCTTTTTTGACCCATTCTTTGGCGGCCTTGTATTCTTTCATTTTGTACAAAATCCATCCGTAGGTGTCTTGAAAGTCGGCCTGATTGGGACGCAATTCATTGGATAGGGCCGACATGCCCTTTGCCTTTTCCAACTGTTCTCCTCTTTGAGCAAGAGAATAGCTGTAGCTGTTGAGTAGATTGTAATCTTTGGGGTTGAGCTCTAGCGCTTCTTCAAAGTTTTTATCTGACAAAGTGAATTTTTTCAGCTTGTGGTATTCAGTGGCCAAGCGGTTGAGGATATCGAAACGCAAACGTGGATCTTTTCGCGACATGAGCAATGCTTGTTGAAAAGCATCAATGGCTTTCGTTGATTTTTGTTGATGACTCAAGGCGATGCCATTAAAATAATAGGCCTTGGCTTGATTGGGGAAGCGATCTATGGCTTCATCGGTGAGTTGGAGGAGGGCTTCGAAATCTTTGTTTTCGAGATAGATAAACATCACCTGTTCATAAATCGCAAAAACACTTTTATCGAGTTTTAGTGCACTGAGGTACTTATCGAGCGCTTCCGCGCTATTTCCAGAATGATACAGCAAATCACCGCTGACCGAAAAAGATTTGGCCTCGCCAGGATGCTTGCGCTCCAAAATTTCAGATAGCGCCAAAGTAGCTTGAGCGAGGTTTTTGTCTCCAGTATCTGCTACTTTTCGAATGTAAGGAATCAACTCTTTGACTTTTACGTCGATATTGAGTTCTTCTTTTTCAAAAATGGGGTGGAGTGAATTGAGATAGACGATATCGTCGCCACCTGCTTTGAGGGCGTCTGCCAAAGCCAAAGTTGCAGTGGCGTCATCGGCATCGATAGCAAGAATTCTTTGATAAGTTTTTTTGGCTTCTTCGACTTTTCCGATTTGTCGATAGAATTCTGCCAAGAGATGGAGAGCACCAATATTGTAGGGCATCGCTTTTACCAGACTCCGGTATTCTTCCGCGGCCTTTTTCTGTTTTCCAAGTCCTAGGTAGAGCCGATGTTTTCTGGTACTCAGTTCTTCAGAAATGCCCAACTTCTCCTCCATCATATTGTATACTTTGATGGCTTTCTCAGGTTTTTGCGCTTTGACCAGCAAAAACGCCCATCGATTGTAGTAATATTCATTAT
>JBCCSR010000214.1:0-7490 GCA_039199865.1 Bacteroidota bacterium | reverse complement strand
TGTTTCCTTGTCTTTGACAAAACGCCCAATGCCCAGAGGAACATCACTTTGATCGGCATAATCATCAATGGTTCCACTGACCCATTTTCCTCCAGCTTGCCAACGGTGTCCACAAGCACAAGGATCACTCTGACTCCATAGGGAATGAGGGGAAAGTAGTAAAAAACATAAGGCATAGAGATAAGTTTGGGGCAGGGGAATGGCCCCACGAAAGAGTGGCATTTTCATGGTTCTTCAGTTTTGAAAGGCGAAGCTGTGTAGAGACAACTCCAGGGTTTAATAGAATTGTGAGTATCCTGTAATTGTAGGGTTTACAGAATTGGGGGTCTTCAGTGAAGATACAGAAAAAGCCGGAAAACAGATTAATATTTACCAAAAACTAACCACCCAGTTTCAAAATCTTTACTTCTACTCTTTGGTTTTTACGACGACCTGTTGCGGTCCGATTGGATACCAGGGGTTTGCGTTTTCCATAACCTTTGTATTGCAAGCGTTCGGAAGCAATGCCTTTTTTTGCCAAATAATCAACAACGGATTTGGCACGTTCGGTAGACAAGCGATCGCAGTATTCGTCGGGAGGCAGATTATTGGTGTGACCGCCCACTTCGATGGTAATTTGAGGATTGTTGTCCAAAAATAATTGCAACTCATCGAGTACGGGAATGGAAGTTCCCGACAATTGAGTACTGTCCGCTTCGAAAAACAATTGCTTCATTCGAATGGTTTGCCCTTTTCGAAGCGTAGCGGCATTGAGCTCTGGAATAATTTTTTTGCCAATCACAATCGTGGTCGTAGCTTCGCAACCATTGCCATCACTCACTTTTACACTGTGTTTGCCCACGCGTAATTTACGGGCAGTTGTCCCGGTTTCTCCATTGTCCCAAAGGATGACATAATTACCCGCACCACCACTTACTCGGACACTGGCTTTTCCATCC
The DNA here is from genome assembly GCA_039199865.1 of Bacteroidota bacterium. Classification (GTDB taxonomy): domain Bacteria; phylum Bacteroidota; class Bacteroidia; order Chitinophagales; family Saprospiraceae; genus JALZUU01. The sequence continues at coordinate 6,552 of JBCCSR010000214.1, read as the reverse complement.
CGTGATCGGTCATTGGTCGCTTGCTGATCTTCCCGGATTTTAATATTGAGTGGACTCAAGGCATCAATACTTATATTGGCGATTTTTTGTTTCCCCGTCGCGTCAGTAATGGTCAACTCGTAGGTGCCCGCTCCTAGTTGATCGATTTGAGCGCCTTTCAATTGATTGGAATTCCATTGATATTGGTAAGGGGTTTTTCCTCCTTCGACGATTGCTGCGATCTCGATATTTCGATCACCAGCACAGAGCAGTTGTCCACTTTGTTGCAAACGCAATTGTAGTGGAGTAAGGATCTCCGGAGGAGTAGGCGGGCTAGGCACCTCCGGTGTTTCGGGCGTCGATGGCGTTTCGGGGGGAGTAGGCGTAGGATTGGAGGGGCTACTCGTCTCAGCAATGACTTCTGGCTCTGCTTGGGGTTTTTCAATCACTTTTTGCCCTACCTCAACACTTGCTGAAGTGGTACAGCCCAAACGATCCGTAATACTGACGCTGTGCTTACCCGCAGTCAATTGGGTAGCGAGTGCGCCACTTTCTCCATTGTCCCACAGATAAGTGTAACCCGGACTTCCACCATTGACGGAAACTTTGGCAACACCATCTTGTCCATCCGTACCCGTGGCATCTTGTCGTAAACTAATGCTCGCATTTAGGCGTGCGCCTTCAATTTTGGCACTGGCTTGTCGTGTCAAGCCTTTACTATCGGTCACCGTAACGGTGTATAGCCCCGGAGCGAGGCCTCTCGGGTTTTCGGTTTCCTGCCCCGAACTCCACAAATATTCATAGGGCGCCTCTCCACCAAATACCTTTACACTCAAAGCGGCATCTTGATTGCCTTCTTCACAGCTTTTCCCTTTTTCTACCTCACAACTTACCGTCATGACTTCCTGCTTTTCGATCAGAAAAAGGCCTTTATCGTTGGTTCCTATCCACAGGGCATCCTCCTGATCAATGCGAATACAACTGACATCTTTGCTACTGAAGCCTTGTGCCTTACCAAAAACCTCCACCTTGTCATTGACGACATCATAGCGGGTAATGACTTCCGAGGCTACCCACAGCCGTCCTTCACTATCGTACTGAATGTCTTTTACCGAACCTTCATACAACTTCGGATCAACATCTCCTGGAATCCATCGCTTGCGATCATCGACTCTCCATAAAATGTCTTCTCCCAAAATCCAAACATCTGGCCCCAAGGCGGTGACGGCCACAATTCTATCGCGTTTTTCGTACAATTTCCAACCATCTTTCTCACCAAAGAGCACTCCCTGATCGGTACCCACCCAACGCCGCTGATATTTATCCACCAAAATGGCATTGATCTGATTGGATTTGAGTTTTGAATTGTCCGCAGTGAGGTGTTGGAGCAAACGCAAACTTTCATCATCGACGGCGAGTTGATAAACGCCCGCACCGTTGGTCCCAATCCACAAATGCTCCTTTTCCGCATCGTAGTGGGCCACACTAATCAAATTGGGATCAATAGTTGAGCTGGAATCGGCATCGGGTTGAATAATCCGCTTGATCTGGGCCGCAAGGGTATTGAAGATGGCATTGCCATCGGTTTGCATTAGCAAAGACCAGTTTTCCTCGGTCAGGGTGAGAATGGTAGCATTGTCCGCGGAGTAGATCTGGTACAAATCCTCATCAGCAGCGACGAATTTATTGTTGTTGCCATCAACGTGAATATTGCGAATGGTAGCAGCTTGGTCGACTGCAGAGCAGTGAATGACGCGCATCGGGGTATTTTCGCTTTCCTGACTTTGAACAATCAATGAGAAAGATAGGAAGAATAGGCAGGGGAACAATTTAGACCACATAGATAGGTTTGTCAAATTTTGATACAAATACTTGCTTTTGATTGAATGCTGATGATACATTCAATCGCCTACAAATATACCCTTAACTGATTTCTAAAAAAGGGTATTGTTTGAGGAGCTCGAAATTACAAAATTTGCTGCATCAGGACCAGAAATGCTCCTTCTGCTGAGAATAAAAGTGGCTTAATGTCCTACTTTGACAGGATCTTCTGCGCTGATGACCTCATCTGATCCCAGAATTTTGATTTCAACCCTCCGATTCAATTCTTGTTGCTTTAGGGTGGTAGGGCGGGGAAAGCGCATCTGGGAATTGCCGTATCCCTTGAAAGTCATGCGGGAAGCAGGAATTCCGTTGCTCAAGAGATAGTCGTAGATGTTTTTGGCTCGATTGATCGAAAGGTAATAAGATTTGCGGGGCAAAAATTCGGGACGTACGCCGGGATGATTGACGTGGCCAGCGATTTCGATTTTTACCTCCTCATTCAGTTGCATGAATTTGAGTACTTTAGGTCGTTCTTTGAGGGATCTTTGCAATAATATCGCTTGATTACCGACGAAATAGAGGTTTTTAATGTCAACGCTGGCCCCTGCGACGGCTTTCGTGAGGGCAAAAGTCAATTTGGGTTGTTTGCCCATTTTGGTCTTGAGCATTTGGGTATCATAAAAATGCCCTTTGGCGTATACATCGACGCCGATCACCACATTTTCGGGTACTGATCGGGAGAAATAACCTTGTTCATCGGTTTGGAAGGAATCTCTCAATGCTTTGCCATGAATGATGATATCTGCCTGAATTCCTTCACCGCTTTCTTTATCAGTCACCTGGCCACTGATGGTAGTCATCGGGCTGGGTGGAGGCAGAAGGACGATTTCCAACAGATCAATGGTGACTCTGCGGTTGAGTTGTCGATTGGACTCGGTACTGTTGTCAACAATTGGTTTTTCCTCTCCGAAAGGGGTCATTTGGAGGAGTGAATCGGGGATATTGGCTGCCAACAGTTGCTTTTTCACCGTTTCTCCTCGTGCTTTCGCCAATTTCAAATTGCTTTGATTGCTGCCCACATCATCAGTATGGGCAGTAATGAGAATCCCACTCAGGTCTTTTGTTTTACTTATTTTTATGGCTTCTTGCAGTAGACTATCCCCATCTGCTTTCAGTTCAGATTGAGCAAAATCAAAGTAGACTTCAGCTGACCAAATGATCTGAATGGAATCGTTTTCTTGAGCACCAAGTAGGGGACCCAGGCCCAAAAATAGGATTAGACTACACAATCTTGAACTTAGCTGATGCATATTGGTTTGATTTTTACTGAAAAAAATAAATAAGTTTGCCCTTAATTTCATAATTAAAAATCAGGGAAAAGTCACATTTTGCCCAAGCGCCTCCTGAAACGGACAAAATGAGGCCTAAATCCCCAAATTGGAAACAACAGGGTTTAAAAAAGCGTATATTTGTATTATGAAAAACATCAGAAATTTTTGTGTTATTGCGCATATCGATCACGGGAAAAGTACTTTGTCTGACCGCCTGTTAGAGTTTACACAAACGATTGCAGAACGAGACATGCAAGACCAAGCCCTCGATGATATGGACATTGAACGGGAGCGAGGCATCACCATTAAGAGTCATGCCATTCAAATGTATTACAATCACGAAGATGATCAGCAATATACGTTCAATCTAATTGATACTCCAGGCCACGTTGATTTTTCCTATGAAGTGTCTAGGTCCATTGCTGCCTGTGAAGGCGCTTTGCTGATCGTAGATGCCAGCCAGGGGATTCAGGCACAAACCATCTCCAATCTTTACTTGGCGATTGATAACGATCTGGAAATCATTCCGATTCTCAACAAAATTGATATGGAAAGTGCGATGGTCGATGAGGTATCCGATCAGGTGATTGATTTGATTGGTTGTGAACGAGAAGAAATCGTATTGGCTAGCGGAAAAACTGGACAAGGCGTAGAAGACATCATGAAAGCCATCGTCGATCGTATCCCTGCTCCTCAGGGAGATCCAGAGGGCCCTTTACAAGCACTGATTTTTGATTCTGTTTTCAATTCTTACCGTGGAGTGATTGCCTATTTTAGAATTCTCAACGGAGTGATGAAAAAGGGGGACAAAGTACGTTTTGTCAATACTGGAAAAGAATACGCTGCCGATGAGATCGGGATTTTACAGTTGGACCAAGTTCCTCAAAAAGAACTCCGTGCAGGAAATGTAGGCTATATCATTACTGGAATCAAGGTTTCTAAAGAAATTAAGGTGGGGGATACCATCACTCAAGTGAGTCGCCCCTGTAATGAAGCCATTCAGGGTTTCGAAGATGTCAAGCCCATGGTTTTTGCTGGAATATTCCCCATCGACAACGATGATTTCGAGGATTTGCGCGATAGTCTGGAAAAATTACAGCTCAACGATGCTTCTTTGGTTTTTGAACCAGAGTCTTCTGCTGCTTTAGGATTTGGTTTCCGTTGTGGCTTTTTGGGAATGCTTCACTTGGAGATTATTCAGGAGCGTTTGTCCCGAGAGTTTGACCAAGATGTCATTACCACGGTTCCCAACGTAACCTACTTTGCCAAGACCAAGAAGGCGGGTAGCGAGAAATTCTTGGTAAAAACGCCCGTTGACCTTCCCGATCCTTCCATCCTTGAATTTGTGGAAGAACCCTATATTATTGCGCAGATCATTACCAAGCCAGACTATATTGGCTCGATCATGAAGCTATGCATGGACAAGCGTGGAACTTTGACCAAACAAATCTACTTGACTACTTCAAGGGTAGAATTGACTTTCGAAATGCCTTTGGCTGAAATCGTTTTTGATTTTTATGATAAGCTAAAATCCATTTCTAGAGGCTACGCTTCATTCGATTATTCTCCGCTTAATTATCGCCAGTCCGACTTGGTGAAATTGGATATTTTACTTAATGGTGATGCCGTTGATGCACTTTCCGCTTTGGTTCACCGAACAAAAGCAGAAGCTTTTGGCCGAAAGATTTGTCGACGCTTGAAAGAGCTTTTACCAAGGCAACAGTTTAAGATTGCCATTCAGGCGTCCATCGGAGCAAAAGTTATTGCCCGAGAAACCATTTCTGCCTTGCGTAAGGACGTGACCGCCAAGTGCTACGGTGGAGATATTACCCGTAAGCGAAAACTGCTCGAAAAGCAGAAGAAAGGAAAGAAGAAAATGCGTCAGATTGGCAATGTGGAAGTACCACAAAAGGCTTTCCTCGAGGTGCTCAAGCTAGATGAATAAATATGGCTTGGAGATTTAGACGCCTCCTGCATAAGCAAAATTGACACCACTGGCCACCTGCCAATACTGGTATTTCAATTTCATAATTTGCCGAACATGTAGGTAGTCGTGTGCTAGCCAGTTGGCCAAGTAGAAGCCGGCAGGACGTGGTCCTAACTCAGGATGTACATGCGCATTGTTCCATTTCGGTTCGGGCAAATGCTTGAGCCATTGGATGGATTCTGCTCGTGCGCTTAAAAAGCGATCTAACATGACGTCATAATCACTAGCAAAATAATTGCGCTCGCTGACCCAAGCCTCTGGATCAATTGGCGGGGGAGGCATTTTCTTCAAAGAGCTTTGAACCCTGGCTCGAAAATCTTCAATTTCTTCGTCATAGAGGTGACACAGAATCTCTAATAAGCACCACTTGTTAGCTTGTGGTTTCCAGCGATACATCTCTTCTTCAATCCCTTCAAAGAGCAACCGAAAACTTTGGGCATTGTGTGCCAGCTGATCGATGATTTGACTTTCTTGCATGACTTTTTTGGAAAATTATTCCACTTTTTTTTGGGCTTAGAATCGAATGCTCCAAGCTTCTTTTTTGGCTTGATTTCGAGTGTAAGTCACTTCATGCACAACGGAACCTTCCGCATTGAGCAAGCGAATTTTACCACCAGAATTACTCAGTCGCAGTTTAGACAACTGGACAATCAGAAATCCTCCGGGCGCAATAATTTGGTTTTTTAGGATCTCTTTGCTCGTTTTATTCGTATCCAATATCCAGTCATTCAAATCAATGGCTTGATCCGAAATGTTGAGTAGAGAAATGGTTTCGTTGCCCCTTTCTGTTCCCTTTGGATTCACTAAGGCCGCAACGATAAATAGTCCCGCTCCGGTGGAGAGGGCCTCAGGAGTATTGGCTTGATCTTTTTGCTCTTCTTCTTGTAGTGGCTTTTTGACCAAACTTTGGGCTTGCGCAACTGCTTCGGCGGCGTTGACTTTTCCATAGCCAAACCATTCGGAATGTCCTTTACCGTTGTATTGCCCTTTGTTATGATTGAGCACGATATCGGCGTTAGAGTCTTCGATTTTATCCGAGCTATTTTTTAGAATTTGCTGGATTTGCTTGTGGCTCAAATCGGGATTGATCGAGCGCATCAAGCCAATGATGCCTGCGACCAGGGGAGTAGCACTGGAGGTTCCACCAAAATTACCGGTATAGCGACTGTTGTCAGTGAAGCCAACTCCGATGGTTTCATTATCAGTAGTCCAAATGCCTCGGCCGGGAACGAAGGCTTGTTGGTCAATCGGATGCCAATTATCGCTAGGGGCACAAACGCTGATTTCTTTGCCCCAATTGCTGTAGGCTGCTTTGCGATTCTGACTAGTGGACGCAGAGCAGCCTACAGCAATTGGGGCAAAGAAATCAGCGTTTGTGCCCCTAGCGATAATTGGCATCCGATTGACCAACAAGCCTTCGTTCCCGGCCGA
>JBCCSR010000213.1:0-7507 GCA_039199865.1 Bacteroidota bacterium | reverse complement strand
GACCGACCCGAAACTGGTTCCGGGAGTTGATGACGCCACCGGCCTTACCTTGGGTACGCTATGTTGAAATTATTGATGAAGAAGGAAAACCTGAATCTACCGAGGGTCGGACCATTCAAAAATCCAATGTTATCAATAATTCTTTGAGTGGAGGACTACGATACGATGCTACTGGCGTTCATGTGCTCGTAAGAGACGATGGTGTAGTCGGACCACATGTCGATTTTCAAGGCCGCTTGACCAATCTAACGACTGATTTTACGGGTACTCACGGTGATGGAGTAGCTGGCGTCATGGCGGGCGCTGGCAACATTGATCCCACCGTACAAGCGGGTGCCTCCGGAGCAGATGTTACTGTCATTAATTACACCTCTGCCTTCCAAGACAATACCCTTGCACTACACCAAAACGAGGGAGTCGTCATTACCAACTCCTCTTATTCCAATGGCTGTAATGCGGGATACACCTCGACAACCCAAACCGTCGACAATCAAGTATTCAACAATCAAACCCTGATGCACGTCTTTTCTGCGGGCAATTCCAATAACAATGACTGTGGATACGGTGCAGGAAATCAATGGGGAAATATTACGGGAGGGCATAAAATGGGTAAAAATGTCATGGCCACCGCCAACCTGTTTAATGATGGTTCCCTAGTCTCCTCAAGTTCAAGAGGACCCGCACATGATGGGCGAATCAAACCTGATATTGCTGCTCATGGCCAAGGTCAAATGTCTACAGATCCCAACAATCAATATGCTCCCTTTGGTGGAACGTCTTCCGCAGCGCCAAGTATGGCCGGTAACCTCGCACAGCTCTATGAGGTTTATAAAGACCTCAATGGTGGAACCGTTCCTAAGTCTTCCCTCATCAAGGCTGCTGCCTTGAATTCGGCGACCGATCTGGGCCACAAAGGACCAGACTTCAAATACGGTTGGGGGATGATCAATACGGGTAGAGCTTACGATATCATTGCCAACAATCAATACCTTTTTGCCAACATCACCCAAGGGCAAACACAGAATCACACCATTAGTGTCCCCTCGGGAACGGACCAACTCCGGGTGATGGTTTATTGGCATGATCCCGCGGCAGCGGTCAATACCACCAGAGCCTTGGTCAATGATCTCAACCTTACGGTCAATGGTAGTATTCTGCCTTATTTGCTCGATCCAACTCCTAATCCAACCAACTTGGATACGCCTGCTGGTACTGGCGTAGACGACTTAAACAATATGGAGCAGGTATCCATTGACAATCCCACGGCAGGAACTTACACCATCAATATCAATGGTTTTGATGTTCCTCAAGGGCCACAAGAGTACGTGATCGTCTACTCTTTTATCCCCGATGCCATCAAAGTAACTTATCCGCTCGGAGGCGAAAAACTGGTTCCCGGTACTTCGGAAATCATCCACTGGGATGCTTTTGGCGATTCGGGTACCTTTACGGTAGAATACTCTACCAATAATGGCGGGAGCTGGAACTCAATTGGGACTACTGCTGGTAGCGAGCGCTTGATCAGTTGGACCGTGCCCAATATTGCCAGTGGCCAAGCCTTGGTTCGGGTGACTCGTGGTGGCCAAGCCGATCAAAGTGATGAAACATTCAATATTTTCCCCGTCCCCAGTAATTTGAGCATTACACCTATTTCTGCTGCCAACTCACAAGTCACTTGGAATGCAGTTCCCGGTGCCACTTCTTACGACGTTTATGTGCTCGGAAGCAAATTTATGGAAATCGTTGGGACATCATCGACCAATTCCTACAGCTTGACCAACATGCCGGGGGAAATATGGATCAGTGTCGCCGCCAATGGGAATAATATCGCGGGCCAACGGGCCATTGCCATTCCCTTTGAATTCAATCCAACCGCTTCCTGCTCGGGCTGTTTTGCACAAATCAATACCTTCCCGCATACAGAAGGCTTCGAATCAGATCTAGGAAACTTCTGTAATCCAAGTTCAGACAATTTTGATTGGACGGCCAACTCCGGAGGAACTCCCTCCACGAATACCGGCCCATCTTCTGCATTTGAAGGAAACACTTATTTGTACACCGAGGCCAGTACGCCCAACCATCCCAACAGAACCGCCATCCTGGGTAGTCCTTGTTACGACTTTTCCAATGCCCTTTCAGCTAGTCTTTCTTTCCAATACCATATGTTCGGTGCCGCCATGGGAAGCCTCAACCTGGAAGTATCTACCAATGGTGGAAGTAGTTGGACCAACGTTTGGTCGTTAAGCGGCAATCAAGGCAATCAGTGGAACGCGGCAACCGTCGATTTGACTAGCTATGTCGGGGGTGCGTTTATCTACCGCTTTGTGGCGACCACGGGCACCAGTTGGACCTCCGACTTTGCCTTGGATGATATCGAAGTAGATGCCGTTAGTGGCAATCCATGTCCGGGGTATACCGTGACGGGTAGTGTTCAAGATGCTACTTGTAATGGAGCAAGTGATGGTTCCATCAGTGCAAGTGCTGCGGGTGGAATAGCACCTTACAGCTACAATTGGAGCAATGGAAATACTGGAGCCAATAACTCAGGACTTTCTGCTGGTACTTACACGGTCATTGTATCCGATGGAAACAATTGTAGCGAATCGGCATCTTTCACCGTCAATGAGCCCAGTCCACTCAACGTAACAGTTACGGGTACAGATGCCTCGGGGGGAAATAACAATGGAACAGCAACAGCCAGTGCCTCCGGAGGAACGCCTGGCTACACTTACACTTGGAGCAATGGAGCCAGTGGAGCGACCATTAGCAATCTTGCTCCTGGCACCTATACCGTTACCACAGCTGATGCCAATGGATGTACTGCAAGTGGTTCTGTAACAATTATCGATGATGGTAGTGGTGGATGTGTTGTGGTCATCAGCGACAATTTCAATTCAGGATTTGGCAATTGGAATGATGGGGGAAATGATTGTAGACGGGTGGGCAATAAAGGGGTTGGAAATAGTCCTTCCATCCGACTCCGAGACGATACTGCGGGATCAGACATGTTTACCGATGTTTTAGACCTGAGTAGTTACAGTTTTATCACCGTAAGTTTTAGCTACATCACCGAATCTTTTGACAATAGTAATGAGGATTTCTTTTTGGAAATTTCATCTAATGGTGGCAGCACCTATACTTTCGTTGAGGAATGGAACCTTACCGATGAGTTTGTCAATAATGTTCGTGAAAATGATATCGTAACGATCAATGGGCCATTTACCGCTAATACCAGATTGCGTTTTATTGCCGATGCCTCGGGCAATGCCGACCGTCTGTTTATTGATGATGTTGTTGTGGAAGGATGTACGGGTACGCAGAGTAGAATCATTGCAGGTACTGCTCCTAGCACTGCCGTAGAAAGAGAAGACAACCATCGCCAAGTGGAGGAACCTACAACTCCCAAGGAAGAGTTGGAGCAAAAGCGGATGGACCTTAAAAATAGCTTCCGAGTTTTTCCCAATCCAACGGATGGACTCGTGAATGTCGTATTTTCTACCGATCCTAAAGCAACCTACGAAGTTCGAATCGTGAATGCATTGGGCATGCTCATCGACAATCGCCAAGGCATTCAAGGACAAGATTTCGTCCAATTGAACTTTGATGCCAGTACTTGGCAAAAAGGAGTGTACTTTGTAACGATGACGGATGGTCAAGAATTACAAGTATTGAGCTTGGTGGTGAATTAATCCACAATAAATCCCGATCGTTCACAATGAACGATCGGGATTGCTCTTTTGAGGGTTGGCCCAAAACGGACCTCGACTAAAATCAGACTTTCTGAAATAAAGTTTCCTAGACCATTCAACAATAAATTAACATTTCAACCTTGACGCAATAGTTCTTCTAAAGCCAGATAGGCCGACTCCCCTGCCCCGTGTACCGTTGAAGTATTACCCTTGGTATTCATGGCCTCTCCCGCAAAGTATACTTTGTTGGCAACGGGCCTTGCCAGTTCCTCCACATCCGCTCCCCCATGGGAATAAGACCCTTGGACAAAGGGCTCTGCCGACCAGTTCTGAACGACATGTTTGACATAAAATTGCGAGGCCTTTCCCCCGAAAATCTCATCCAACTCTTCCATGACCAATTCAAAAATCGCTTGATCCGTCTGACGAGCAGTGTATCTTTGGGCGGGCTCCCCCACCGTAAACAAGGCAAATACATTTTTATTTGTTTCCTTTCCAAAGGCCGCGTTATAATAAGTATGGTTGGAGTTAGCAGCTGCTTCCAACAAATTGTCGAACATCACCACGTCGGGATAAAATCTTTCGGAAAACTCAATAAAGACTTTCAAGCCATCCGGCATCCATTCCTCGTTGATGGCATTGATTTTGGAGGCGGGGAGTTCGGGAGTAAAGGTGAGCAAATTGTTTTGTAAAATGGTAATCGGTACGGTCACCAATACCTTGTCCGCCTCGTAAACATCGCCAGCATTGGTCTTGATCACTACCTTATCGGCCTCGTAATTGACTGCCTTGACCGGACAACTGTAATGAATTCGATCTTGAATGTTGGGAACAATGAGCTGATCAAAAAAGTCAAACCAAGTAGAACTTTTGAATTTGTATTCACTGTAAAAATTGCTGAAGAAATTGCGTTTTTTCAATTGCCCTTTTTTCCAGACAGAGATCGTTTGTGGATTGTAGGTAATGATATCAATGTTGGCCGTAGACGTTGGATCATTTAGCAAGGTAGCCAAAATGGAAGGATCCGTATGAATCCATTCTGCTCCCAGGTCGATTGGAAAATCCACAAAATCCCCCATCTTTTTTACGCGACCACCGTGAGTCGGCGCTGCTTCCAAAATTTGAAAATTGATGTTCTGCTGGTGGAGGAGATGCCCGGCAGTTAAGCCAGCTGCCCCGGCCCCGATGATCAAAACGCTCCCTTGAAAGTCCGACTCAATGTCTTGGAAAAATTCAGCCTTGTCATTGCAAGAAGCCAATAGCGTCGCCAAGAAGGGAGAGGCAAGGCCCAGAGTGGTCATATTTTTTAGAAATTCTTTTCTCGTCATCATTTTTTTATTTTGCATCATTGCTTTAAAACAAATTGAATTGTCCACCCAACTCAAAGAAAAACACAGAAGAACTGCTCTTTCTGGGGGCCACTTTCAAGCCGTAGGAAAGCTGGGTATACCAAGTGATTCTTTCGTTGATCGCCTTTCCAAATTCGCCATTCAAAGTGGGCAAAAACCAGCTCCAGTGTTCGCGAAGTGGGGTTTGGGTGCCCTCTCCGAGATGGATTCGCCGCGCTGTGATTTGGGCCTGATTCAAATAGGCCAAACCAAGGGACCAAGCCCAGTAAGTTCTTTTGTGGCTTTTTGTACGCTGATAACCAAAATCAACATTAACCAGATAACTGGTATGAATATCGGGATTGGTGTAAAACCCAAGCTGTGGACGAATAAAAAAAGACCTTTGTAGTCGATAATCCTTTTTTTCCTTTTCCCATTTTTTTAAATCAAAACGAACTCCCAATTTTGCACCAGGTTGAAAACCTAAAAAGCTAAAATAGCTAACCGAAATGGGAAGTTTGGGGACAACATCTTGGGCTCCAACGGAATGCTTAAGGCATAAGAAGAGCATTAAAATTAGACTCCTTTTCATTTCTAATTTTTGCAAAGTGAAACAATACTATTGTAAAATAGAATTTTGGCCCGAAGGCCTACTGAGGACCTAACCCACCAGCTCCTCAACGGCCCGGAGGGCCGATCGCGCAGCGGCATGTACACTGCTCCAGTCGTCTCCTGTCGTGTAGGCATCTCCGGCAAAATACAGCTTGTTGTCTACAGACCTTCCCAGGGTTCTTAGGCGTTGCCAATCTTCCTGATCGTAAATATAGGCGCCATTGGCAAAGGGTTCGGCGTTCCAGTTTTGAAAGATGTGTTTGACGTAAGTAGCCGAGGCTCGATTGTCGTAGATGGCATCCAATTCATTGAGCATAAAATCGAGGAGTTCGTTTTCCGGAAGTTGATTGTACACCTGTGCCTCTACTCCGACGGCAAACAATCCCATGATATTTTGCGTCGTATTTTGTCCATAAGCCGCATCGTAGTAAAGTTTTTGTCCCGCAGATTCTGGTATGGTTTCAAAGGCCGTAAAAGCGGGATAGAACTTTTCAGAAAATTCAATAAAAGCCTTACAACCATCCCAGACCGTGACCTCATTGATGGCGGTCATTTTATAGTCGGGCAAAGGGGGGGTAAAGGAAACGGCGCCATTTTGCAATATTTTTACTGGGATGGTACTGATGACGCGATCCGCGATAAAATTGGCATTCGCACTGCTTAAGGTAACTTGGTCTCCCGAATAATCAATGGAGTCAATCACTGTGTTGAATCTTATTTTTGACTGAACGGAGGGAACGATGTATTGTTCGAAAAAGTCAAACCAACTAGCATTGATAAATTTTTGATCAATGGTAAATCCAACGTCCGCTACCGATACTTGAACTCCATTGAACAAGCCAAAATCTACGTTAGGATCGTAGGGGGTCGTCTGAACGGCCACTTGCACGGAAGAATCGTTGACAATTTCATCCAGGACCTCTCTTTCCACGTGTAACCATTCCGCTCCAAGGGGAAGGGGAAAATTGGCAAAATCAGTAGTTCTTTTCATTCGTCCACCGTATCTGGCAGAAGCCTCCAATATTTCAAAGTCAATTCCCTGTTGGTTGAGCAAATAGCCTGCGGCCAAACCTGCGGCTCCGGCACCAATGATGATCACTTTGGAAGTTTGCGGAGTGACCTCCCCCTCTTTGCCACAAGAAGACAAACTCGTTTGCAAAGGCAATCCTATCCCAAATACTGCACACATTTTTAAAAATTCTTTTCTGGTCATGATTCCTCTTTTTTTTGAATTAGAGATCAAGTTGAAACCTCAGTGATTGGTTGACAAATGTTTCTTTTTCGACTTAGTGAGCCAAATCTAAACTGGAGCCAATGAGGCCTTAAATTACAAATTATTGAAATCATCTAAAGACTTGGTGACATATTCGTATTCAGGAGTAAAGTGATCTCCCCCCGGATATTCGTACAAGACAGAAGACACCCCTATTGATTGGAAGTGCGCATGCGCACGGGTGGAATTGTAATGTGGGACGATGCGATCATTTGTTCCCGAATGAAAATAAAGTTTGGCTCGTGGAGTCCAGCCTTCAATCAAGCTGTTGGCTTTGGCAGCGGCTACAAATGTAGCATCGGTTTCATTGACCATGCCATCCATAAAGGTCGTTTGCAAAATTTCATCTGGCCGATCAGAAACTACCGCAATTGCATCCGCTTGCTCCACCACATCATAGGTCCAAATGGTATTGGTATTTCGCTGTAAATTAGACGTATAATTGTTGAGAGAATAAACGCTCCAACTGTAAATGGCCATATTGGCGTTCTCCTCCTCGCGATTCGTCATGAGATCTTTGACAAATCCAAAATAATCGTAAGGACCCGCCAAAAGTGAACTGGCTTTTAGATTGAAGGCATCGGGATATTGCTCTTCCAAATATT
>JBCCSR010000212.1:0-7519 GCA_039199865.1 Bacteroidota bacterium | reverse complement strand
GTTTTTGAGTTTAATATCTTTGTAGCTCATTTTAATCACAGCGTGAAGAAGAAACCCCTAGAAATTCGTCTTCTTCATTATTGAAAATAAGATCTTATGGAGACCAAGCGACAGAAACAAGTGGCAGAACTGATTCGTAGAAATTTTAGCGTGGTGTTGCAAAATGAAGGTAGCTATATTTATGGCAGTGAAATATTGATGACCGTTACTTCTGTAAAAATGTCGCCAGACATGGGCATCGCCAAAATATACCTGAGTGTTTACAATACTGAGAACAAACAAGCTCCGATTTTAGAAATGGAGCAAAGTTATGCTCGATTGCGCCAAAGCCTTGGCTATCGCCTCAAAAGACAAATCAGAAGAATTCCAGAACTACAGTTTTATCTGGATGATACCCTCGATGAAATGTATCGATTGAACGCTCTGTTTGATCGCTTGGAGGAAGACCAGCAGATGGGAGATCGAAGTGATGGAAAAGAGGCGACAGAGTAAGCGGCCATTGTCAATGCGTATTATTGATTTGGTTGACTCCATTCACCTTTTGGATCGACATTGATTTTTCGCGCCATTTCATTTGCAATTTCTATACTACGGCCATTACTTTGTACGACGAGAAATGCATCCTCTTTTTGCCTTACCGTAATTGGAGATTGCGGTAGCAACCCCAATTCCCACAAGTGACTATTGATCTCTTTGTTCATCTGCCAACTGGTAATGATGGCGTTCTGTTTTAGTGCCAAACTCAAAAGTGGATTTTCCGGAAATCCTTTTTTCGTCGGAATAGGAGAGCCATGTGGGTCCTTGGTTGGATATCCCAAAGTCTGATCGACTTCGTCCAGGAGTTCGTCGGTAAGCAAATGTTCGTACTTTTCCGCATCTTCGTGAATCTGCCCTTCGGTCAATCCCATTCTTTGTACCAAATAAGTTTCCCACAATCGATGCGCTCTGACCAGTCGGTTGGCCTCTTTGACGCCCTTTGAGGTCAGGCTGAGTTCATTACCCGATTTGTCTAGCTTGACAAATCCTTGTTGTTTGAGCGCTTGTAAATGCTTGAGCAAACGAGCGCGATTGAAGGCTAGTTTTTCCAGTAAAGCATTCAAGTTCAATTGTTGATTGTTCTGTAGACGAAGCGATTGTTTCAGGGTGTCTTCCTGTTGGATTTTGGTACGCAGCCGTCTTCTTTGTCGCATTCGCGAGAAGTATCCTTTTTTGGGAGCAAAAAGAGCCGCATTAAAAAACAGAAGCGAAACTACCACCACCAAAGCTGGTCCTGGAGGTGCATTGAGGACAATGGCAATCGACATCCCTAGAATTCCCGTAACCGCTCCAATAACGGCAGATAAAATAATGACGACTCTCAGTTTGTCCGAGAGTAATAGAGCAGTGGAAGCAGGCGTAATCAGCATGGCCACTACCAAGATCAGACCGACTGTTTGTAAGGAGGCCACCACCGCAAAAGATAGCAGCAACATCAAAAAATAATGGAGATACTTGACTGAAATACCCATCGTTTCAGCAATCACCTCCTGAAAAGTAGCCACAAACAAATAACGATAGAAAACATAAACACTAATCAAAACATAGAGCATCACGACTCCAGTGAGGTAAAGGTCTGAAGTTTCAACTCCCAATAAGTTGCCGAAAAGAAAATGCGCCATGTCCAAGTGCGGAGTGGCCTCATCGGAATCACTGTGGACTCGACTGACCCTAGAAATGGCAATAATTCCGATGGCAAACATAAAGGTGAAAACAATCCCAATGGCAGCATCGGCTTTGGTTTTGATATTTTGACTGATCCAGGTAATCAATACCGCAGTGATCATGCCCGCCATCGTCGAGCCAATGAAAAAGGCAAAAGTATTGTAACCAAAAAAGACAAAAGCAAAAACCAAACCCGGTAAAATGGCGTGGGAGAGCGCATCACCAATCAGTGCCATGTTTCGCAAAACGAAAAAACAACCGAGAACGCCGCAGGTAATGCCCACCATGATCCCTGCGACTAGTGCACGCTGAAAAATGGGTTCATTCCAGTAGATATCGGGGAGTTCCAATAATCTTAACCAAATGTCATTAATGACTAGCATAAAACAAAATTAATTATTTTTTACAATAATCAAAAGATTTTTTTAGGCTAGTCTAAAAATTAAAGCATTGGTCCTTTTCAATATCATTTAGATTTGCATCATTTCCCAAAGCATTCCTTCTTTCATGGCGTAGCTAGAGGTGATGATTTGTTTGGGATGAGCAATGGATAAAGTAAAGTCAATTAGTAAAAGTGCGACAACAATCATTTCTGCCCGGGAAGCCGGTAGGCGGCTTATTTGGAGTCGTTCTGCTAGTGTGGTGGCAATAAGTCGATCTTTGAGTGGAATAAACGCTTCAACGTTCACCTCTGAATAGAGCGCCGTAGTTTTATGCCCCAGGAAGGTTTCGATGACATCGAAAGTCCCGGAAGCACCAATGAGGGAGTCAATACGGTGATGTTTCAATTCGTTGATTAAAGGTTGTAAAACCGAATGGAGGTGTTGGTGAAGGCTTTGCTGTTCTTTTTCAGTTATTGGGTCTTCGTGATGAAAATTGTGAAAGAGAAGGGCAACACCAATGGGGAAACTTTGTGCCCAAAATACTTTTCCCTGATTGGCAATGATGTACTCTACACTACCTCCACCGATGTCCATAATCAATCCTTTGTGCTGACTGAGAGGAACGGCTAGGCTCACGCCACGATGAATCAGTTGAGCTTCTCGATCTCCTGAAATGACTTCGATATGGATTCCTGTCTTGTCTTTGACTTCAGCGATAAACTGAGGGCCATTGTTTGCTCTTCTGAGGGCCGCTGTACCGATGGCTTTGACTTTGGTGATTTGATGTTTTTCCAATACCTGCCCGTAATGAAGCAAGCAATCCAAAGCACGCTGGTAGGGGCTAGGGCCAATTTGGCGGATGCCTTCTGCTGCTAATTTGACAAAGACACGTTCCCGGAATAGTTCGGTAATTTGATTGTCCCGTCTTTGGACGATCAACAAGTGAAAAGTATTGGTCCCCAAATCAATGACCCCAAATTTGTTCATACCAATGCTATTGTCCGGTTTGCTGTTTGAATTGCCCCATCGCCTGTTGAATGGATTGTTGGTAAAATTCGAATCCTTCCTTCGTCAATTGATTGGCGTAGGTGGCTTTTCCATTTTCGAGAAAGACGAAATAGTTGCAATCTTGATGCAAATAGAATTCAATAATGGCAAGATCGGCTCCTTTTTTTTGGAAAAAGGCTCTTCCCGTGGGTTTGCAACTTGTTTTGATGATTGGAGGGCTAACGGAGATATGTTGGAGGACCCTTTGGATGGAAGCTTTGTTGTCGAAGCTCATACTCATGGGCAATTCATAAAAAGTATAATCGACAAAATCACAATTGTCCCAGACTTCTTTGAGCAAATCCACTGGGACACTAGGATATTGGGTACTGCTTACATTATTGGCTTGGCCATCTGTTTGCTTTGGGGCAGTACTTTCCGTAGTGGCTTTGGATTTTTCGGATGATTTTGGGCTTTGCTGACAAGCCAAAAAGCAAAGGAGAAGGAGCGGGAAGATGGAAAAGGCGCGGGTCATAATTGCATCGGTTGTGTCCATAAATCTGATCAATACTATAAAAAAACATGGATCTAGAACATGTAAATGGTGTGGAAAGTAAAGAAATAACCAATTAAAGTCTCTCCAACTGGTGGGGTATCTCTTCTTTCAAAAAGTGGGAAGACGGAGCGAGAATAGCGGGCTGTGATGCCCAAGTGCTTGTTGGCGTAGAACGTCGCGCCAGCTAGCCAGCTTACATCGTTGTCCCGAAAAAAACCAGCCAGTTCCCGAAAACCAGAGGTGCCTCCATCAACGTTGAAGTTGAGTAGCCTACCGTAAGAAAAGCCAGCATGAAAGTGAAGCTTGTGGTACTCTCCATCTCCCTCTAGCCAGTCGAGATAGTTGAAAATAACGGGAACTTCAATGTAATTGAGGCTGACTTTAAATGGAATACCCAGTTCATCTTGATCTGATTTACTCCCTCTTTGGCTGTAAAGCATTTCGAGGCTAAGCTCCATTTTATCGCTTAAAATAGCAACTCCACGTAGCCCACCGATTAGGCCAAATTTGTTGAAACCTGCAGAAAGATCACCATCAATTTGAGCGGTATTGAAGCCCGCAATTACGCCTGCTTTGAATCGCTGAGGCAATGCATCTTGGGCTTGAACCAGAAGAGCAAAAATCAAGAAAAAGGAAATCGATACAATTCGTCGCATATTCAAGTATTTTTTCTAAGTGATAACGATTTAGGGCAATTTTCTTTTGGAATTTTTATTTTTCGAAAAATTGATCCAACATTTCTTCGTACCTAACGTTCGAATCATCGTTTCATTCTTTGATTGGTCCCCATAAAAGACCCTATTCCAAAGCATTTTTGCGATATTTGCGAATATACGGCTGGTTTTTCAAAGAACCTACTTCTTTATAATTGAATCAAAAGACAGCATGTTTAAATATACCAAGCATACCCTCAAAAAAATCGAAGCGCTTTTTGGTGAAATCGAATACACCATTCGCTACGAAAGGGGCAACTTTCAATCTGGTTATTGTATCGTTGAAAACCGTCGAATTGCCGTCATCAACAAATTTTACGATACGGAGGCCAGAATCAATTGTCTACTGGAAATCTTGAGCACCCAGGAAATAGAGGAGGAAAGTTTGTCGGAAAAAGGAGTGGAATGGTACAAAAAATTGAGCAAGCAAATCTTGGCCAACGAGGCGGCTACTGAAGAAGCAGGGGAGCAAGAAGTACAGAAAGAAGAAGATGCTACCCAATCAGAAAAAGAACCCCAGCTTTGAAAATAACACTACTGGGAACCGGTACCTCTCAGGGCGTTCCCGTTATTGGCTGTACTTGTGAAGTATGCCGCTCTGAAGATCCTCGGGACAAACGGCTAAGAACTGCTGCCCTGATACAAATCGACAATACCCATATCCTCATTGATGCTGGCCCAGACCTACGCCAGCAAATGTTGCGCTACCATGTTGACCGACTCGATGCCATATTGCTGACCCACGAGCACAATGACCACATTATTGGAATGGATGATGTCCGGCCATTCAATTTCCGCTCCCGGAAAAATATGCCGATTTATGCGGTGACTAGAGTTCAAAAGGCCTTGAAAAAGCGCTTTGCCTATGCTTTTGATGAAAACCCCTATCCCGGTGCACCAAGATTAGAGCTCAAGGACATTTGGCCCGCTCAAGATTTTTGGATCAATAACATCAAAATTAGTCCTATCGAAGTTTTGCACGGTCGATTATCGGTACTTGGCTTTCGTTTTGGTGCTTTTACTTACATCACTGATGCTAAGACCATATCCACGGAATCGCTTGAACAAATTCGTGGGACGGAGGTGTTGGTATTGAACGCACTTCATCATCAGACCCATCATTCTCACCTCAATCTTGAAGAAGCATTAGCCCTTGCCCAGACGATTGGTGCCCGTACTACTTACCTAACCCATATCAGCCATTGGATGGGCAAACACGAAGTCATCGACGCCCAGTTGCCTCCGGGAATTCATCTGGCCTATGATGGATTGGAAATTCAAATTTGAACAAGATCTTCCAGTAGCTGTTTTCATCCTGTACCTTCGACGGTCCTATCGTCTTCAATTCACCAAATCCAGTCATCAATGAATCAGCTCATTCACGAAACTAGTCCTTATTTGTTACAACATGCTCACAATCCGGTTCATTGGTATGCATGGAAAGAAGAGGCCTTTCAAAAGGCAAAAGAAGAAGATAAACCCATTTTGGTGAGTATCGGTTATTCAACTTGTCACTGGTGTCACGTTATGGAAAGAGAGTCTTTTGAAGACGCTGAAGTGGCTGCTTTCATGAACGAACATTTTATCAATATTAAAGTCGACCGAGAAGAACGACCAGATGTCGATCAGATTTATATGGAAGCTTGTCAAGCCATCAACCAATCTGGAGGTTGGCCCCTCAACTGTTTTTTATTGCCAGACGGTCGACCCTTTTATGCTGCGACCTATTTTCCTCCCGAACCCGCTTATCGACGCCCTTCTTGGCAACAAGTATTAAACAACATTTCAAAGGCCTTTCGGCAAAAAAGAAGCGTGGTGGAAGAGCAGGCGGACAAACTGACTGGAATCATCCGCCAATCAGATCAAACTTTGGTAAACGCGATTGAAGGATTGGATCGAAAACATTTGTTTACTCCTGATGGTCTTGAACAGATGTATGCCCATCTGGAAGAACATTTTGATCGGGCCGCTGGAGGATTTGGTGGAGCGCCCAAATTTCCCAGTACCATGGCTTTACATTTCCTATTGGAGCAGCAGCAGCTCAATGGGACTGGCCACCAAAAGAGTCACGCTCTTCATTCTCTCAATAAGATGATTCGCGGAGGAATATACGATCAATTGGGAGGGGGCTTTGCCAGATATACTGTAGACAAAGAATGGTTGGTGCCTCACTTTGAAAAAATGTTGTACGATAATGCCCTTTTGGTCAGTTTACTGGCTGATGCCTACAAGGCAACGGGAGATGCATTGTACCAAGCGAGTATTCAGGAAACATTGGCTTTTATCGCTCGGGAGATGACTTCAAAAGAGGGAGGATTCTACACTGCTCTCGATGCTGATTCAGAAGGGGAGGAAGGGAAGTTCTACGTCTGGGACAAATCCGAAATTGATCAAATCCTCGGATCTCACGCTGATCTTTTTTGTGAATTTTACGATGTCAGTGAAGAGGGCAACTGGGAAGAAAAGAACATCTTGTGGCGTCGTGAACCCTTGGAAGCATTTGCCGAAAGGCGACAACTCGATCCAGAGGACTTCCGACAAAACTTATCGGAAAGTAAGGCGAAACTGATGCAGGCCCGAGCTCAACGCATTCGGCCTGGACTGGATGACAAACACTTGCTTAGCTGGAATGCACTACAATGTATCGCTTATGCAAAGGCCTATTCCGCTTTGCAAGATCCAACTTATTTGCAGGCTGCGGAGCGGAATCTTGAGTTTATGTTGAAGAATTTCAAAAAAGGTGCAGACTTTTCTCTTTTTCACACGTACAAAAATGGCAAAGCGCAATACGATGCCTTCTTAGAGGATTATGCATATCTAATTGAGGCTTTACTGGAAGTGTATTTTGTCAATTTTGATCTCGACTTGATTCATCAAGCTACTGCTTTCCTCGAATATGTCATCGCACACTTTTACGATACAGACCATCATTTATTTTATTTTACCTCTAACGACCAATCGGATGTAATTGTGAGAAAGAAAGACATTTACGATTCCGCAATTCCTTCTGGAAATGCAGTAATGGCAGGAAATCTGTGGAGGCTAGCCATATTGCTGGATGAGGCAAAATACAAGCAGATGGCTACTGATATGCTATTGGCTGTCCGTACATCTATTCTCCGTTATCCCTTGTCTTTTGGACAATGGTCAAGGGTCGCTTTGTGGACTGTTTATCCAGT
>JBCCSR010000211.1:0-7534 GCA_039199865.1 Bacteroidota bacterium | reverse complement strand
CGCTAGCCTGCCGCTGGGCTTCAATCTGACCTTGTAAAGCCTTCAGTTCTTTTTGGGCAAGAGCATAGTCTCCCGATTTGATGAGAAAATCGCAGTATAAATTTGAAGCGGTAACGAAAAGATCGTAACGGTTGTTCTTTAAGTGTTCGTCCTTCTCTTTTTTGTAAGTGCTCTTAGCTTCGTTAAATCCATTCTTAAAAATGAATTGGTCCGAACCAGTAATGCCTTCCAAGGCAATCAATTTCATAATCTCGAGTCTTTTGTCGTCAATTCTTTTCAGTATTGGCAACCTCCTGATGGTGTAACCCGCCCAGTACTTGTTGGTCAAACAAGCCAACTGGTTACTCATGTGTATGGTATGGAGGAAAGAAATGCAAATGCATTCTTCTTCCATAGCTTATTAGAAGAACAAAAGGGAAAACTCAATATGAGGCCCGTTTTTGTCAGTATTTGCTTTGTATCAGTCGCCATTTATCTTTGATGAAATGGCCGAAATGGACTGATCGTATTTCCAACGTTCAACGGCTGTTGGGAAATGGTCGATGTGAGGTTTCAAATCTAGTTTCAGCGAATTCGGACCTAAGTACAACTTACACGAAAACCTACTCTCGATAAAAAATTGCTACAATAAAAGGAAATTGGTTTGAACTTCCAAACATATCGGGCGTAAATATGCAAAAAAGGCTCAAGTATTATGGGAGCAATTGGAGGGGAAAATCAAAGGGGAAAAAAGAAGAGATGGACTGCAAAAAAAGTGCAGTGAAAAAGAGCATAAGCGTTTGTTGAACAAACACTTATGCTTACTGCTAAGTTACCTGTTTAAAAAACTAATGATTTGCCAAAAACATTGGTTCAGGTATATCTTGAAAGGGAAAAATCCCTTAGTCGACATTGTCGTGGATAAAGGAATTGTCAGAACGCAACTCTGGCTCTTCCTCATCGGAAATGGTCCATTTAGAAATGTTCTCATCAGAAGAATGAGGAACATCATCCAAGTGAACACGGCGGCGCAAATAGGCAGGTTCGTTTTCCAAATCCATCACCGTTTGCGGATTGTTCAGCTTTAGCGTAGCGATGCGCTTGCGCTCTTGCTCTCTTCGCATCGCCTCCAGATCTTTTCGGCGTTGCGCTTCCTCTTGCATTTTTGCTTTGTCCTCATTTTTGATATAAGGATCTTCGTAAGAATAGCGGTTGCGCTGGTAGCGCTCAATCGAAGAACGAATATTGTCAAACTCTACCGTTTGAGAAGCTTCGCCCTCGTTGTGGCCCGTCTCGTACATATTGGTTTTTGCAGACCGGACCTGCTCATCATCCAAAGAGACGACGATCTTTTCTTCGGCTGGTTCAAATTTATTTTTAGCTCGGTGTTCAAAACCAGTGGCGATTACGGTCACACAAATGCTTTCGCCCAAGCGCTCATCGTGGCAGTTACCCCAAATCAAGTTGGTGCCATAACCCGCCTCTTCTTGAACGAACTCCGTAATTTCAAAAATCTCATCCATGGTCACCTCTCGTGAACCAGAAGAAATATTTAATAAAATGTGTTTAGCTCCTCGAATGTCATTGTCTTCCAACAATGGCGAACTCAAAGCTTCATCAATGGCTCGTTTCTCGATCTTCGCCCTCTGCTTCGGCAGTTCCCATGATGGCCACCCCACTATCGCGCATAACGGTATTGACATCCTCGAAGTCCACGTTTACATAACCCGCGACGGTGATGATCTCCGCAATGCCTTTAGCAGCAGTAGATAGAATGCTATCTGCTCTGGAAAATGCTTCGGATAGCGATAAATTGCCGTGAATTTCCCTCAGTTTGTCATTGGAAATGACGATCAAGGTATCCACGTTTTTCTTTAGTTCATCCAAACCCTCAATTCCTTGAGTGGTCCGCATTCGTCCTTCAAAGGTAAATGGTAAGGTAACAATTCCCACGGTGAGGATGTCCATCTCTTGAGCCGCTTTGGCGATAATGGGTGCTGCCCCAGTTCCGGTTCCACCGCCCATTCCTGCGGTAACAAACAACATTTTGGTATTGTCTGCTAAAAAAGCTTTGACTTCTTCAATGGATTCAATACAGGCCTGTCGACCAATGTTGGGTTTGGATCCTGCTCCGCGACCTTCCGTCAATTCGGGGCCTAGGGAGATGCGTTTGGGAACCGGGCTCAATTCCATCGCCTGGCTGTCCGTATTACAAATGGCAAAATCGACACCGATGATGCCCTGATTGTACATGTGGGTAACGGCATTGCTACCACCACCACCTACACCAATCACTTTAATTATGGATCCTTCGTCTTTTGGCAAATCAAAATGCATAATGATTAATTTAAAGGATGAATGAAATGTTTTTTGTTTTAAAATTTGTGTTTTGTTCTAGAGTTAAAGGTTTCCTCCCTTAGAATTCCGCATCTGGTTCTGTCTCAAACCATTCTTTGGTCTTGCGGAACAACTCACCATACCAAGTTTTCTGACCATTGCTTTCGTAGACTGGCGGTACCGTCGTATTTTCCACTACCTCTTCTACTGCTGGTACTTCTACTGGTTTCTCTTTTTCTAAAAAATCTTTATAATCAATGAGTCCACTTTCTACACTATTAATGCCTTTGATCAACAAACCGATGGCGGTAGCATAAATAGGACTGCAAACTGCTTCCTCATAACCATGCGCCAATTTCTCAATGGGGATACCAATTCTGGTCGTCATGCCAGTGTGGTACTCCGCCAGTTTATCGATGTGATTCAACAAAGCTCCTCCACCGGTCAAAACGATTCCTCCAATCAATTTTCTTTCGTAACCAGATCGGCGAATTTCCCAGACGACATAGTCTAAAATCTCTTCGATGCGGGCCTGAATGATGCGGGCCAAATTCTTTTCAGAAATCTCTTTGGGATCACGACCTTTTAAGCCCGGAATGGTAATGATGCGATTGTCGTACACTTCATCCGCCATGGCAGCGCCAAATTTGATTTTCAATTTCTCCGCTTGTTGTTGTACAACCATACAACCTTCCTTGATGTCTTTGGTAATGACATTTCCACCAAAAGGAATGACCGCAGTATGGCGAATAATGCCTTCCTGAAAAATGGTCAAATCAGTCGTTCCTCCTCCGATATCGACCAAAGCAATACCGGCCTCTTTTTCCTCTTCACTCAATACGGCCGTTGCGGAGGCGATGGGTTCGAGCGTCATGTCAGCGACCTTAATTCCGGTGCGTTCGATACAACGATGGATGTTATTAGATGCAGAAATTTGTCCAGTAATAATATGGAAATTGGCTTCCAATCGAACACCAGACATCCCAATCGGATCAGTAATTCCCTGCTCATTGTCAATGGTATATTCCTGCGGAATCACATGCAAAATTTTGTCCCCCGGAGGCAAGACCAATTTGTACATGTCATTGATCAATTTATCAATATCGCGCTGGGCAATTTCGGAATTGCTATCCCGAGTGAGAATTCCTCGGTGTTGCAAACTCTTAATGTGCTGTCCGGCAATACCAACATGAACAATTTTGACTTTCTGGCCGGATTTACGCTCGGCAGCGGCAACTGCCTGTGCAATGGCCTTCATCGTTTTGTCGATGTTGGAGACCACCCCGCGCGACACCCCGTGAGAGGCTACTTTTCCAATTCCCAGAATTTCAAGCTTACCATGTTGATCCTTTCTACCAGCAATAGCACAGACCTTAGTCGTTCCTATGTCGAGTGCAACAATGACTGGCGATTTTTGTTAACTTACGTTATCCATCATAGTATAGTTTTAATATTGGTAGCGTTTCTTTTATGAGGCTAATTCCGGGAATCATATCCTACTGTTGAACGGCATTAGCGTTTTTTACAGACTACCTGATTTCTAAATTTCAGATTAATGGTTTTATATTTTTTCCAGCCCAAACGGGGCATTGCTTCTGCATAAAAAGTCTTGAGGCGAAAAATCTTGTCAGACACCTCCACCAAATCACCAAATTCGATGGTTTGGTTGCCCAAAATAGGGACCATACTGATTTCTCCTTTCGAATTGATATCAATTTGACCAATCAGCACCTCTAGCAATTCGTCCTGCAAAATGATTTGACACATCTCGTAAATCTTTTTGATTCGATTGCCTTTTCGGCTTTGATAGCCCGGATCGAAAGGTGGAATGGCTCCCGTTGCGACCAAGACTCTGGCCGTAAAATGAGGAGACAAAGGCATCATTTTCCCTTCGTGATCCAAATAATAATTCAATCCGTTTTGGTCGATCACCCGCAAAATGGGTTCTCTTTGGCTCACTTCAATTTGGACGGTATTTAATGCATCAATAAATACATCCGCATCACGAATAAAGGGATCTGCTTCCAGCACCCTTTCTACTTTTTCCACATTTAAGGCGCCAATGGGAAGCCCCAACACCCGATGACCAAAACTCCGCTCAATGGCAACAAATACATCTTCCCGAGTGATCAGATTATCTCCAGTCGATAAAGCTGCAATTCGGATATCTACCGCGTCGACCGTTCTACTGCGCTTCTTTTCTACCGTAGTGATAAAAAGGGCGGCTGCCATGAAAATCATCGCAATCCAGGAAATCCGCTTTATCATGGCTATCAACTCCGGACTAAGCATTTTGCATCATCTTTTTAATTGGGTCGACAAAAGTGTCTATATCTCCTGCGCCCAGGGTCATGAGTACGTCTATTTCTCTTTCCGACAGTAGGGCCATCAATTGGCTTTTTGTCGTCAAGGTTTTATTGGGGTTGTTCATTTTATCAAAAATCACCTTGCTAGTGATTCCTTCAATAGGAAGCTCCCGGGCTGGATAGATATCCATTAAAATCAGTTCATCCAGTTGATCTAGCGCCGCTGCAAAACCGTCGAGAAAATCACGGGTTCTACTGTACAAATGCGGCTGAAAAATTCCCGTCAGCTTTCGATTGGGAAATAAGGTTTTTGCCGCTCTGATGGCCGCAGTCAACTCTGATGGATGATGCGCATAGTCGTCGATGTAAATGTGTTGATCATTGCGATGGATGATCTCAAATCGTCGCTTGATTCCTTTGAATGAAGCGAGGGCTTTTTTTATCGTCGCTCCTTTGATTCCCAGCTGCTGAGCAACGGCAATTGCCGCTCCTGCATTTTCGGCATTATGCTGACCGGGAAGTGTAAAGGCGATACTTTCAATATTTTCAATCGGACTTTCAAAATCAAAAACAAAATGACCGTTTTCTACCCGAATGTGCTCTACTCGATAGCTTCCATTTTGCTGACCATAAGTCGACTGTTCTCCTTGAATCTTTTCCAAACCATTTAGTCGATCCACCCACTGATCATTGACAAACAATTGTCCACCAGGTCTTAATTGCTGGGCAAAAGCCCGAAAACCATCTACCACTTTACCTCCATCCCCATAAATGTCCAAATGATCCGCATCCATCGATAAGATAACCGCTATTTTAGGGGTCAAATGCAAAAAAGAGCGATCGTATTCATCTGCCTCAACTACGACCCAATTGTCTGATCCAAAAACAAAATTGGAGGCAAAGTTTTGGGCAATTCCTCCGAGGAAGGCCGTACAATCTACCCCTCCAGTTTTTAGGACATGGGTAAGGATCGAACTGGTCGTCGTTTTGCCATGTGTTCCGGCAATGGCAATCGTTTTACGGTTTTGACTGATCCAACCAAGCACTGCTGCCCGTTTCATCAAGCGAAACTCATTTTCTCGGAAGTAAGTCAGCTCCCCGTGATCGTCCGGAATGGCCGGCGTGTAAATCACCAAATCAATCTGATCGGGAATAAAACGAAGATCATCTTGGTAGTGAATCTTCATCCCTTCTGCTGCCAGCTTTCTGGTCAGCTCAGTTTCTGTTTTGTCGTAACCATGTATTTCGGCTCCAAGATGATTGAAATAACGCGCCAGGGCACTCATCCCAATCCCGCCAATGCCGACGAAATAGACCTTATGAATTTGTTCAATGCTCAAGGTTTTTGTTTTTCAATGGTTACTGCAAAGAATAAAATCTAAATTTTTACAATTTATTTTATTTTATCTTCGTAATCTTTTGCACATCAGTTATATAAACAAAGCATGTGCCGTATTTTTAATATAATTATTGAATAATATGAAAAAGGCACTTTTTTTTAATTTTTTGCCTAAAAAAGGGCGCGAACCAAGGATTTGGGCTCCTTTTTCAAAGTTTTTTTTCCTTTTACTCCTCCTTTTCGACCAAAGCGAGTATTTCTGCCACAATACCTCGAGCCGCATCTTTCTTTCCAAGTTGGGCAATGTTTTCCCCTAGGCGATGCTTCAAACCATCATCATTTAAGACTCGGATGGCTTCGGCCAACATTTTTTCTTTAGCCATTTGATCTTTTACCAAAATGGCAGCTTCTTTTCCCACCAAATTCATCGCATTACTAGTCTGATGATCTTCGGCCACGTTAGGTGAAGGAATCAAAATCGCTGGCTTTTTGACCAAACAAAGCTCTGAAATCGTCAGGGCACCTGCTCGACAAATCACCACATCTGCCATGGCGTAAGCCAAATCCATTCGATCGATAAAGGCACTTATCTTTACATTGTCCAATTGAGCAGTAGCCGAGGGAGCAAATTCATCAATGTACAATTTGCCTGCTTGCCAGAGTACCTGAATCTCAGGATGCGATCGAAGCAATTCCGTATTGGCGCCCATTCCATCATTGAGTGTTCTGGCCCCTAAACTTCCTCCAAAAAGTAGAAGAATGGGTTTTTGGGGATCAAAACCAAAATGTTGACAAGCTGCCACTTTTTTATCGGCCAAATCAAAAATATCT
This sequence comes from Bacteroidota bacterium, assembly GCA_039199865.1. Classification (GTDB taxonomy): domain Bacteria; phylum Bacteroidota; class Bacteroidia; order Chitinophagales; family Saprospiraceae; genus JALZUU01. The sequence goes on along the minus strand of JBCCSR010000211.1, from coordinate 742 downwards.
TGCCGAACTGGATTGCCGGTCAACACGATTTTGGCAGCGGGAAAAAAACGTTCCATCTGATCATACGCTACACAGACTTTGTCCACTGTGCTTTTCAGCAGCTTATTCGACAATCCCGCATAGGAGTTTTGCTCCTGAATTAAAGTGGGGATGCCTCTACGACTGGCCACCGCCAAGGTCGGATAACTGGCAAAACCACCTACCCCAATTACCACGTCTGGTTTGAAACGGCTAATGATGCGATAGGCTTTCCACAAACTTACCAGCAGTTTGATGGGAAATAACAAGTTCCGTAATGTCAATTTGCGGTGAATGCCGCTGATCCAAAGTCCTTCAATGGGATAGCCCGCTTTCGGTACTTTCTCCATTTCAATCTTCTCTTGTGCGCCGACAAATAAAATCTCTGTTTGCGCATTTTGTCTTTTCAATTCATTGGCGATGGCGATGGCCGGAAAAATGTGTCCACCCGATCCTCCTCCACTAATGATAACTTTCATTTGTTTCATGATTTTAAATTGATTTTAGATCGAAGCTGCCACAATTTTTCGAAAGATACCCTGGCAATGATTATTCGAAATGCCTCCTCTAGTATCTGAGATCCAAAATCTATTTTTCATCTTTAAAGGGAGTTCCCATTGTAGGACCTACCCTCTTTTACACCGTCTGCTCAATGTACCGACTCACACTCAAGATCATCCCAAAAGCGATACTCGCAAAGATGATCGAGGTTCCTCCCATACTG
>JBCCSR010000210.1:0-7552 GCA_039199865.1 Bacteroidota bacterium | reverse complement strand
CGGTGCCACAAATTTCAATCAAGACATTGGTGATTGGGAGGTCGGAAATGTCGAAAACTTGGCCTACACCTTTTTCCAAGCCAGCAGTTTCAATCAAGACATCGGGGGTTGGAATATTGAAAAAATTACCCGACTGGACCACACTTTAGACGGGGCACAAGCCTTCAATCAGGATATTGGCAACTGGGAAGTGAGTCAGGTAGAAAACTTTGGTTCTGCCTTGGCCAGCACCACTCATTTTGACCAAGATCTAAGCCATTGGAATGTGGGCCAAGCGACCAAGATGTCCAATATGTTTCACCATTCGGGGTTGTCAACGGAAAACTACGATCGTCTCCTCCTAGCCTGGGCCCAGCTCGACTTGCAAGACAGCGTTCGTTTCGATGCAGGTTACAGCATTTATTGCGAAGGCTGGGAAGCTAGAGCCCAAATCATCAACCAATTTGCTTGGACCATCGAAGATGATGGAGCAGATGATCAAGCACCTACTGCAATCTGTCAGGACATTACGATTCAACTAGCAGACACCAAAAAGATCATTTTGCCCTCCGAGCTAGACAATGGTTCCTATGGTCATTGCTCCGCAGTGGTATTGGCCGCTACAAAAACTGAATTTACTTGTGAAGACATTGGCCATTACACCAATACGCTAACGGTTACCGATCAGTTGGGCAATCTCTCCACTTGTACATCGACAATCACCATTGTTGATGGCCCCGTTCAGTTGACCTGCCCCAGTGATAAAACCGTATTGCCCAATCGTCCCGACTGTCAATCTATCGTTTATTGGGACGAACTCTACGGCAATTGTTCCACGGAAGTGACCTCCACTCACCGGAGTGGCTCCCTTTTTCCTACGGGAACAACGCCCGTTACCTATACTGCTACCAATCACTTACAGGATACCATGATTTGTCGCTTCAACATCACGGTTGCCTCCGACCTTTCCTATGAAGCGAATGTAGTGGAGGCCAACTGTTTTCGTTCTGCCGATGGCGCCATCCTCTTGGAGGCTCAAGGAGGAGCGGGCAATTATCGTTACGACTGGGATATTGATGGCATCGGCGATCAAGATGATCCCGCACATTTGGAGGGACTCGATGGAGGGACTTATCAAATTATTCTCAGCGATGACTTAGGTTGTAGCATCAGTGCTCAATTTGAATTGACGCTTCCCACCGCCATTGCGCTCCAGTCGAGCATTGAGGAAAGTCTGGATGGCGTTGAGCTCGATCTCTCCGTCATGGGAGGACAGCCGGGCTACCAATACGATTGGAATCACGATGGAACGGGCGACTTTGACGATCCACAAGATCTGGAGGTGACGACTGGAGGAACCTACACCGTGATGGTTAGAGATGAGAACGGATGTGAGGCCACACATACTAGAGAAGTGATTCTGAGTAATATCTCTAATCCATTTACTTTGCTGTATTTCGATGTCTTTCCCAACCCCAATCAGGGCGTTTTTGATCTTCGACTGGCCAATCCATCAGGGGTTTCGAGCATTGCCATTTTCAATCTACAGGGCAAAAAAGTTGATCAGCAAACCATTAGGGGGCAGCAAGCTCAGTTGGATGTAAGGGAGCTTCCTGCGGGAACTTATTGGCTTCGCGTCAACAACTCAATGGGAAACTTGGTCAAATCTTTTGTCATCAACCAACCAACTCGATAAACTCAACTTGCCGCAAAACCTACTTTGATCCGGTCTTTTGTACAAATTGCTACAAAGACCGGACTATTTCGCCTATTGCCGGACTATTTGCACAAAGTCTGGACAATTCAGCACCTATAAAACGGCAACTGAAGTGAACCATTCACAGTATATTTAATCAACAATTATTTCGGTACAAAGCGTGTAAAGGGTTACTCCCTTAAAAGTAAGGAAGTAATAAACCGCTTAGCTGAATAATTTGGTTTGAAACTAATATAGGAACCGTTACAATTCATTCTCCCGGCTGTCTCGGTGGGTTGAGACAGCCGTTTTGAATTGTCCTGTAAAATATAAACCAAGTCCTGATAAAAATTGATTGAATCGAAAAAGAATAACATATCCACTAGCAGAAAAACTGCTCCACTCTCTTTTTTACCAAAGTTTTTATTTTCACTTTGGAGGCAATAATTCCACCTGGCAAATTAACTTTGCCAGGTGGTTCAATTTAGAGCAATACCGATCCTCTCCAATACTTGCTGACCAGTTTTAGCGCCTATTCCTCCAAAATTTTTGCTTAATGGGCTCCCAATGCTCCCCTTGCGTAGCAGTGAAGCATCGTTAATGTCATCCGATAATGGATGTAGATCGAGCCTACATTTGGCGAATGTGCTCCCTCATATGAAGGCCGAAAGGTGAGACAAGCTCAGTCGCATCGACTGCAACCGGAATAGAGGATGGACTGTCTTTATAATGAAAGTGTAGCAACCCTTCTTGTTGCAATCAAAAACAGAAAAATAGAAAGGATTCCAAATTGAAGCGTAGAACTCATCTACACATCCATTACAGGCATCCAAATCCGTAGGTACTGCATGTTCGCCCATAGCGTATGGCCCGTAAATGGATCCTTGTTGACCGTGATCTCCCCCGGAAAGCCCTGTATCCCAGAAGGCCATGGTTCTATTGCGAAATGTCCAAATACTGATCAGCGGGATCTACTAAACATAGATCGCCGCTGAACAAGATAAAGTCCCCAAATCATGAACTACAGACAAGGGGTACACTCGATTGATTGTTTGATTTTATTCTCGCTTGATGATCAATCGCTCAGTGTGCTGATGGATGCCATCATTCATATTTAGCAGATAAACCCCACTGGGTTGATTGAGCAGTTCTTCGTTTAAAAGGAGATTGATTGCAGGTAAATCTCCGGTGATTCGTAAGAGCACACGGCCATCCAAATTGTAGAGCGTACATTCCAATATTTCATTGGGATCGCTTTCGCTCAACAACTGTATTGCTCCTTTGGTCGGATTGGGAAAAACACTAAACCTCGGCAACTGATCCTCCCCCGCGACAAAGCGAATGGCACTTAGTGTTTCCGTTCCATCCAGGTCAATTTGTCGCAGTCGATAGTAAGCGGATTTGCGTTCTTTAACCGCCAGTTGATACTGACTTGTTGAAGTCGTACTCCCTTGTCCCGCCACAAAATCAATGCGTTCAAACTCCTCTCCGTCATAACTCCTCAGAATAGCAAAGCCGCTATTGTCGGTTTCACTGGCGGTCGACCAATTGAGCAAGACCATCAGTGGATTGCTTCGCACTGCCTTGAAGGCCAGGAACTCCACGGGTAAGGTCACTCCTGAACTGGCAACGACCAGTTGGCTAAAGGCATCAAAGCCCGTGAGTGTTTCAAAGTCAATGATTCCACTCCCTCCTGTTACCGTTGTTGCTTGGTTGGCCACTTCCGTCCAGCTTCCATCGGAATTGGAGGCCCGTTTGTGTAAGCTCATAGATGCAGGCTCATAGTTCAAAATGGGATCGGTGAGCGGTAAAGTCATTTGAACCGATTCAATGGCCAAACCCGTCTGGTTATTGCCAAAGTTTCTGACGACCCAATGATGACGCCCCTCGTAGTTTTCTCCAGTTCCGTTGGCGGGTTTATCCTCGATTTGGTAGATGTATAAATCCCCATCTGGTGCGGTTCCTCCATCGGAAAAATCAATTTCTAAATTGTTACTGACTACTTCTACACCACTCCCTCCCGTGCTGCCTAAGGTGAGCATCCCAAAACTTCCGCTGCCCACATCCACGGTTGAACCAGCAAAACTTCCACTCCCTACCAGACTAAGGCCATGTCCATTTACCGGATCACTGATGGTCGTTCCACTGGTTTCATTAAACTGATAATAAGCTTCCAAACCGGTTTCATTGCCCACTAGGGTCAGATGCATGCTTTCTCTAATTTGTTCTTCCGTTCGGGCAAGCGACCAAACCTTGATTTCATCCAAATAACCCGAAAAGCTCCGATCGTGATGATCCAGACCAATCCACAAATTTTGACTATCATCAGTATCCACTGTATTGCTGGTTCCGGACGAGGAGGAAATCGTTTCCAAAACCCCATCTACATACAAACTAAGTCCATTGAGATTGGCCCCCAAGGAATTATCTAGAACTACGGCAATGTGGTGCCATTCATTATCGCTGATCGTCGTTGAGCCTATTTTGTTGGCATCGTTGGTTTCTACTCTCAAAAATCCACTATTGACCCTGATGATCCATTTCTTCCCGCTAGAATTAGTCCCATTGGCAAGCATCACACTCTCATCATTACTGGTCTTGAGCCAAAACTCATAGGTTCGAGAATCGCCTCCGGTGATGCCTTTAAAATCATCGGCAATGGCATAATTGGCGGTGCTGGCCGTAGCAATGTAAAAGGCATTGCCGCGTACTCCATCGCTTTCCCCAACTTGTCCGGATAGTGGAATGGTCAAATCGGTGGCAGGGGAACTTGAGATGGTCAAATTATCCGCATAACTGCCTTCCGTAAGTCCTGACTTCAATCGAACGTAGAGGGTGATCGGCTGACTCTGAATGTTGCCCCCACTTGCACTCAAAGTCAGGGCACTAGAATAATTGCTTCCATCCGAAGAGAGCTCAAAATCACTGTTGGCAAGCGATACGTCCACATCGTTCAGTAGGTCTGAACCAGTCAGGGTAAAACTTTGTGCAGTAGAAGCGCAGCAGGTTACGGTATTGATGTCGGAAAGGGTGGTTTCAGAAGCAGTTAAGACCGCTGAGTTGGCAAAATAAACGGAATAATCTTCTGCCTGACTGTAAGTTGGAGAGAGACAAGCATCAGTACTACTCGATTGAGACGCGCGGAAACGAATGCGCAAACTAGTGTTCGTAGTAGCACTCGAAGGCGTTGTAAAACTCCCGGAAAGGCTGGTGACTTTACTTCCCGAACTAATGATCAACTCGCTGGCATTACTAAAACTTCCATCGTTATCATAATCCATCCAAGCGCGCACATATTCGGCATTGTTGCCACTTAGGGTAATGTCATAATTATAGGTGGTATTGAGGTCTAGGTTGAATTGGTTACACCAATTGTCTTGATAACCTCCGTCCTCATAGGTATTGCCCGATTCGCTGGTCCAATCTCCCAGGGTAATTTTTACAAAGCCTACTCCATAATTGGTTCCCGTTCCGGTACTGCTAGTAGCCGGGCTACAGTCGGCAGCAGGCTCGGTGGCGGCGATGGTGGTCAAGCCCGGAGAAGTCAACAAACCAGGTCTGCTCGTAGCAAGCGCGGCTTGCATCCGAGCTACCTGGTCTGAAGTAAAACGGTCCTTACAATCTTGGCTTGAATAAGCCATATAGTTTTTCACAACATTTCCGTAAGTACTGCCGGTGCAGGAATTGGCCACCCCTGTCCAGCAAACATTCGAGCCCGTCCTCTGATGGGCATCCGTATCCCCACAGCAATCCCCATGGGTACCACAATCTGCATCACTTGGACAGCTATCTGCGGAGCCATCTCCATTGGTATCGTCTCCCTGAAAAGTGTGGTAAACGTCCAAATAATGCCCAAACTCGTGAATAACGGTCTCGTTCTGGTTTCTACCAGATTTGAGTTCATAGCCCAAGGATCCGTCTGGATCATAGCCCGTCGTATTGTACATACAGACAACTCCATCGTAGCGATGGGAAGTGTTCGAGAAGGTCGCATACCCCTGGGTACCACTGTTTCCATTGTTGTCATCAATTTCGGAAACGATCCAAAAGTTCAGGTATTCCTCCGTATTCCAACGGCTCAAATCAAAGAGATTGACTCGATCTGTACTGGTGCTGATGCCTACATTTTCATAGTCTTCTACTCCCGTAGCATCAATTCGATTGATCCCAGTTGAGGCCGCACAAGTTGCGGGGTCTCTAACTGCCAGGGCAAAACGAATGTTGGCATCTGTTCCACTTCCATCATAGTCGGCAAACGCCTCGTTGACTCGATCAATCGATGATTGGACTTGCGCATCCGAAATGTTGTAGCCCGTTCCGACTGTCTGTCCGGTATGAAGCACATGGACGACTACGGGAATGGTATCGATAGTGGAACTCGTTCTTTTGCCTCCTCCACGAAGATATTCGCTCATCTTCTTTTCCTTAGTTCGATGTTTCTTTTGGTAATCGGCATCAATTGACATCAAGTTGCGGTGAATGACATCCGTTCCACAAGGTTCCTGGGCCTCAACGAGGCTCGTTAAACAACATAAAATCAATACATGAAAACCTATTCTTCGTGCAGCTATTCTCATTTTTCTAATGGGTTTGAGTTAAACTAGAGATGTTAAAGAACCAAGATTCAGCTCTTGCCCTATTTGGGCGATCAGAGTGGGCTGGATTCTCTCTTCTGTTGATCCAAAAAACTTGCCCAAGCAAGGGGTTTTGATGGCTAAAATTGTCCGAATTCCCGTAAAATTGTCCGGATTTCTGGTCAATCAGCCTTTTGGTGAGTCATCTCCAGCCTTCTTCGCCCTGTAAATCAGAAAAGGGCAATCAGGGAAGAAAACGGCTGTATTGTCTTGTAGGTTCTATATGCAGAAGCTAGTCCACCGGAATTTCTTTATCCGTAACAGATTAGCTAATTTTGCCCTTAAGCATTTTAGTGCTTTTCGCTTAAACCTTAACCATTTTATTACTTAGAATAAAACCAAATTCAACCATGTCCTTGTTAAAAGCAAATCACAGTCAGGTGGATGCCTTTCTGAAGCGTGTCCAGCAAAATAACCCCAATGAGCCTGAATTTCAGCAGGCGGTGCGGGAATTTGTCGAAGTTGTTATTCCTTTTATCGATGCCCACCCAAAGTATCAGAATCACGGTCTACTCGAACGGATGATCGAACCGGAAAGAACCATTTCATTTCGCGTCACCTGGATAGACGATGAGGGAAAGGTTCAGGTCAATAAAGGCTATCGAGTTCAGTTCAACAATGCAATTGGTCCCTACAAGGGAGGTTTGCGTTTTCACCCCAGTGTCAACTTGAGTATCCTCAAGTTTTTGGGCTTTGAGCAAATTTTTAAAAATAGCTTGACCACTTTGCCAATGGGGGGAGGAAAGGGAGGCGCCAATTTCAACCCCAAAGGTAAATCCGACCGAGAAGTCATGCGCTTTTGCCAAGCCTTTATGCGAGAATTGTATCGCCATATTGGTCCTGACCTCGATGTACCAGCGGGAGATATCGGTGTTGGCGGGCGAGAAGTTGGCTACATGTATGGCATGTATAAAAAATTGAAAAACGAACATACGGGGACCTTTACCGGCAAAGGCTTTTCCTTCGGTGGCTCCCTCATCCGACCAGAAGCAACGGGCTATGGCTCTACTTATTTTGCCAATGAAATGCTCAAAACCAGAGGAGAAGGCATTGAAGGTAAAAGGTGTTTGGTCTCCGGTTCAGGAAATGTGGCACAGCATACGGTAGAAAAGATCTTACATTTAGGAGGGTCCGTACATAGCCTTTCCGATTCCTCGGGAGCCATTTACGATAAGGAAGGCATTACGGCCGAAAAATTGGCTTGGATCAAAGATTTAAAAAACAATCGCCGAGGAAGAATTCG
>JBCCSR010000209.1:0-7578 GCA_039199865.1 Bacteroidota bacterium | reverse complement strand
GCTTTATGTTGGTATCTCATTCTGTTAAAGGTCAGATCTGTGCTCCGCTCTTGCCCAAACTAGTACACTGGTTTAGTTGCAACCATGATGAGTCCCAACCGCTCATCCCCGCTCAACGAGTATGGTATCAATCTAATGTATTCAGAACAATGCAGTTCCGGGCCTTTTTTGGAAACTCAACGATATACGACCATGGCAACAATAATCAATGGGACTGGAACAAACTGTTTGCTGTTTCAATAGCAGGGGTACCGGGACGATGGAGCAATCGCCTTGGCTGGCGCTGCGATCCCGATCAGGAAATGATCGAGCTAGGGCTTTTCGCCTATATTGATAATGAAGACACTGGGCCGATCAATGGACGCGATGGAAAGGAGTTTATGACGACAGGAACATTGGTCAACACCACAGACCTATTGGTCGACCCAACGGAGAATGTAGATGTTGAGTTAATTCTTAGTGAAAACGGTTACTTTACCAGAGCAGGCGATAATGCAGTGGCGATCCGACGTAGAATTCCAATGCCAAAACTTCTCGGTCTCTCAAAATCACATGTCAAACGAGACGGTTACTTTGGAGGAGACCAAAAGACGCCTACTGCCATGTCCATTTTCGTTGACCGCGTTGAGGTAGATTGTGATCCCAGATGGTGTGACGCTGAAAATCAGGGATTCGGTCGAAGTCAATGGTATGCTGGAGAAAACTATAACTACTATGCCTCCAATTGGCTTGATGCCTCCTTACCGGTCCAGGGATCTCCAGACGAGAATGATCCCATTAATGACACCAACGAAATACAAAGGGACGACTGTTGGGGAAATGAGGCGGATACAAGAGAGCGACAACTGCCCCAATTCACCATCATTGAACCAGAGGCAAATGTTACTTTTCTTGCGGGGAACCGAGTCCGTTTACTCAATGGGTTTCATGCACAAGCAGGCTCCACTTTTCGGGCCGCTATTGCCGACTGGGGAGAATGCGATGTACGAAAAGATCAACACCGTATCTCTAACCCAGGAGGAGGAGGAACACCACATTTGATTGGTGCAGCTGATCATTACGCCGAAGCGCCACTTTCTCCCAATTCGCCCCTAGGCGAAGAAGCATTTTTCACGGTCTATCCCAATCCTAATGCTGGACAATTCAAGGTCGTGATTGATAATTACAGTTATCTCAACGACTACACCTTGCAAATATTCGACTTCACCGGAAAATTAGTCAAGCAGTTCGATCATACGGGAAGCAGAACCCCAGTAGATCTTTCCCATCACGCTAAAGGGAATTACATGATTGTCATTAGCGACCAGACCGGAACCAAGCGATTCACAGAGAAAATCCTGATCCAATAAAGTACTGTCAAATTAGATTAGGAATCTATTTCTTACGTGAATATTTTATCAGGCTGTCTCTTCGGAGGCAGCCTGTTTTTTTTTGCCCACCAGACAAATTGTCTTTTTGGCCAATAGCTTACACTTTTATGCATTTAGCTTTTCATTGAAACAAAAAAACCGCAATCTTTAGGGAGCAGCTGAACAAGCATATTGATTTATCCACATGTTGATACCAATAATAAGCACAGGACTTATTAGGTGTCCGTTTTGGACGCCATAAGCGATACAATCACATTGATATCTCAGCAATGCCACTACGAATAGCCGTGAAAGGAAATCTCCAGTTGACTACTCTCTTATGCATTCTTTTTTTGTTTTGCTCCAAACTGAAAGCACAGGATTTGGTCTATCGCCACTATTCAGTAAATGATGGCCTGCCCAGTTCCCAGGTTTATACCTCTCTTCAAGACCAGAATGGATATATTTGGTTTTCTACGGAACGGGGAGTCACCCGGTTCAATGGTCATGAATTTGAAAATTTCGAATTTGAAAACACCAGCGGTCGAAATGCCATCATTCGGCTACATGAAGATGATCAAGGAAAGATATGGTGCTCCATCTTTTTCAATCAGCTTTTTTACTTTGAAGACGGCCAGTTTAAAGCGTATGAGTATAACCATTTGATCAAAAAGACGAATCATTCCAGCTATATCTACTTCTTCCATGCTGACTCAGCGAATACCCTCTGGTTTGGCAATCGAAATCGTCGGGGCTCCACCCTGTATTCAATCAGCAAGCAGGGGCACTTACAAGAGCATAAGACCACTCCTGAATCCATCCCCTTATCCTATCGATTAGCGAAAAAAAACCCAAGCTATATTTGGACTTGGATCGGAGACCCTCCTCCTGAAAACGCCCCTGAAACCATCGACGCGATTCGCTGTGAAAATGCTCGGGTAGTGAACTTTACCATGGATCAGGCTTCCTGTACTCCATTTCCGGTCAGAAGGATGATCGTTAGCCGAGATACGCTGATCCGGCAAGATCCGGTTGATGGCTACCAATCGGTAGCGCTACCTGATTATACCGCAAACACCATGTTTTTAGACACTCAGAATAATTTGTGGCTAGGCATCCTCAACCACGGGGCCTATTGCTATCCGGAGGGCAACCCCAAGGCTGACCCAAAAATTTTCCTTCCGGGAAAATCGGTTACCTCCATCCTTGAAGATACGGAGGGAGGCTACTGGTTCACGACACTCTACCACGGGATCTACTATCTCTCCAATCGAGCCAGTAAGCTCTATACTCATGAACACGGATTGCCCAACAATCAAATAAGTTCTATTTACAATTACAGAGATACCATTTATTGCGGACATGCTAAAGGTCAGATCTCTTTACTGGTTCCTAGGCAAAACGAATATGTCGTCTCCCAAGTCTTCGACGCATTCGGAAATGTATATGAGATCAAGCCCACCCATTTCAGTAAGGGCATCATTCAGTCAATTGTCGCACCTGAAAGCCATCCGGCAGGATTTAAGATTCAGGAAGGCCGAAGCTCCCTCTATCATGACGGGATGACTTATTTTATAAACAATAGTAGAACACTACATAAAGTCAACCAAAAGAATGACACCGTCAAAATCTATCCAACCCCCTACGGAGAACGGTCTCTGGCCTATTCTGAAAAGTATGGTCTGCTATTGGGGACTTCCTTTGGACTTTTCGGACTCGAGGGAGACTCCTTTGTTCCATTGTCCAATGAAAGCCCTCTCTTCAAGGAGCGCATACAGAAAATTAAAACCTTAAATTCGGGTTGGCAGGTCATCTGTTCTCTTGGCGAGGGAATCCTCTTCTGGAATGAAAAACAGCTACTACAAATCAATGAGCAAAAAGGGCTGAATAGCAACATCTGCAATAACATCTTTCTGGAGAATGACTCGACAATCTGGGTTTGTACCAACAAGGGAATCAATAAAATTTTATTTCAGCCGGAGGAGCCTATTTTGCAGGTAACCGAAGGGTATACCATTGCAAACGGTCTGGCAAGCAATGAAATTCTGGATATCACAGTTGATGCGGAATACATCTGGGCGGCCACACGCTGGGGGGTCAACCAAATCCCAAGAAGTACCCTGAAAAAAAACCTCATTCCCCCTCCCGTACACATCACTGAAATCCGCTTAAACGCCAACAAAATTCAACCGGATCAGCAAGTCCGTTACAGCGAAAACACCTTACAAGTTAGCTTTATTGGACTCTCTTTCCGATGGCCGGACAAACGCACTTATCAATACCGCCTGCAGGGAAGCAGCGATCCGGAATGGAAAAAGACCAGTCAAAGCAGTCTGACTTATTCGTCTCTGCCCCCTGGCAGGTATACCTTTGAAGTTCGGGCCATCAATGATGGAGGAACCGTTAGTAACACAACCGCGCGCTTTCCATTCACTATTTTGCGCCCCTTCTGGCTCACCACCTGGTTTTTTATCACCTTAGGAGCAAGTATTTTGATGCTTTTCCTTCTGTTGAACCGCCTAAATATTCGAAGAGTCAAAAGGAGAGCTCAACTCTTAAAAGAACGAGACGAATTCCGTAACCGTTCTCTTCGCGCTCAAATGAACCCACACTTCATTTACAACTCGCTAAATACCATTCAAAACTTCATTCTCAGCAACGACAGCAAAAAATCAACTTCCTACCTCGCCCGCTTTTCTCGGCTCATGAGAATGACCTTTAACCATACCAACCAGCATTTGATCTCTCTAAAAGAAGAATTGAGTGCGTTGAATCTTTACACGGAGCTGGAAATGGCCAGATATCCGGAAAAACTGGAAGTGGTCTATAACATTTCCTCCGATTTAAACACAGAAAAACTCTTTGTTCCTCCTCTGCTCCTACAACCCTTCATTGAAAACGCCATTTTACATGGAGTCCTACCCAAACATAAAGGAGGAACCGTCACCCTAACCATTGCACCTGAGGCAGAAAATCTGACCATTTGTATAGAAGATGATGGCATCGGAGTTGAAGCTTCTCAAAGCATTCAGCGTAAGAAAAATGGTTATTACAACCAAAAGCATAGAAGAGGGATCCATCGCCGTAGGCTTTCAGGCATGGAAATTACGAAGGCCAGAATTGCCATGCTACAAGAATATGGAAAAAGAAAACCCTCTGGTGTCCAATCCTTTAGCAGTGAGGATATCGGCACGCGCTTCCAATTTGAGATTCCACAAATAAAGCATCAAAATTATGATGAAAGTATGCATTATTGATGATGAAAAAGCATCAGTTACCATTATCCAATCCTTACTTGAAGAAAGTGATCATGACTTAGCCATTGTCGGAACGGCTAATAGTATTTCCGAAGGCATTGCCCTGATTAAGCGGACCCAACCGGACCTGGTTTTCCTGGATATTGAATTCCCGGAGGGACTCGGATTCGAGATTCTACGAGCCACCAGCAAACAACAGTTTCATACTGTTTTCATTACTGCTTTTGAGGAATATGCCCTCGAAGCCATCAAAGTTCACGCCCTGGATTACATCCTAAAACCAGTTGATCTAAACGAATTCCAACACATGGTGAATGCGGCTACTGAACGCATTAAAAAAGAGGAGCATAACCAAAAGGAGGTTTTGCATTTTTTGAATAAAGAGGCTCCACAAAAGATTGGCATCCCCAGTTCATACGGTATGATTTACATTGAGCCTTCTGAAATCATTCGGATAAAAGCAGATGGAACTTACTCTGAGGTTTATCTAAAAGAAGGCTCCCGCCATTTGATCAGCCGGATTCTAAAAAGCATTGAGGCCACGCTAAAACCATATGGATTTCTGCGTGTTCACCGGGCACATTTGATTAACATGGCTCATGTGGCTTCCATCAATCGCAAAGACGGAGGATATATTTTGATGAGCAATCGGGATCGGGTTCCGGTTGCCCGAAAGGATAAAGAAAGGGTCTTTGGTTTGATTGCTCAAAATGCCACCTGTTTGTAGGTAGGCCTCGAATGCACTCAACGAGCCATCAAATCAAGGGAAATATAAGCTACCGAAACCTAGGCGAACATCATTTTATAGGTGGCTACTCATTTAGCCAAGACCAAGGCATGGCGAGGACAATGAAATCAGTTTATTAAAAACCAAAAGAGTAGTGAGAACATTTGAAAAAGACTAGACGCACCTTTCCGCTTCTAGCTGATCGAGCCATTGAAAAAATTGAGGCTCAACAGTAGCAAGAGAACAATATTGTTGCATGCATTGACTGGCCCCCATCGACATTCTTTGGTAAGACGAATGATGATTGTTATAACAGTCCTGACTCTGGAGTAGTGGCTCTTTTAATAAAAGCGTTTCATCCTTCAACTTCGGCACGATGAAGGCAATGTCCTGATCGAGCAAGGTCCCATTTTCAATCGTAGGACTGATGACTGGCTTTCCGGCAGACATAAACTCCAAGACCGCTTTTCCAATTGTAGCTGCATCCAAATTGATGAAGAAAGAAGTCGCTCGAATCAAATTTTCGTATTGTGTCTGTGGCAAATGTTCATTGATGATGACCACTCTACAAGTTATAGATAGCTGATGAAACAATCGGAGCATCGCCCTCGTATCCGCTGCTTTGACTGGCCCCACCATTTTGATTACCAAAGTTACCTCAGACCGTCCAGCAAATACTTTACAAAACGTTTTGATCAACATTTTCCAAAGCTCAACTTTTGTTGACGACCGCATTAACACAGTGTAGACAAGGCCTTTGAATAGGATAGCGGTAGCGCAATAATGGACGCTCTTTCTTCGCAAGAGATAATACAAAGCCAAACGCCATTTCGTTTTCTTTAAGGCCAAGTAGCTTGCTGCCAGAGTTCGTCCCCAAGGCATTCGACGAACAATCGATTGAGGCTGAAAGCGCGCTAACTTCGCATCTATGATGTTGCCATTCGTCGCAATCCTTGGTAGAGGAATATTCCTCGATGAAGCGATTTGTGCTAAGCCTTGATAACGATCCCAAAGGGGAGGAGGAATAAAATTAGGAAAAATGGATTTGGGACATTGAAGATCATGATAGTCTGGACTCGGGCTTGAAAAAGAAAGATACAGAACAGGTTGATCAAGATAATTGACGATCTGGAAAATACTTTCCACCAAGGCTCCGGAAGACTCCACTTCGACCACCGTTCCTCTTTTTTTGAGCAAGGGGATAAAGTCTTGTACCGGAGCATAGTGCCGGAGTTCATCCACTCCAATGCGATTGAGTAAAGCCTCGTCTCGGTGATGATAAACAATGTAAATCATACGATTGGAAGATTAAATAAGGCGAAAAATTTTCTTTTTTGACGCTCCTCAAAAGAATAGTCATAATTGACAATATCATATCGATACCATTCGTGGACATAGGCTTTACTTTCTTCATCGTAATACTTTTGGTAAACTTGCTTTCTCTTTCCCTTATTGCTATGATTTAATGGCGCATCATAAACCTTGGGCAAACCCATGGCGGCTAAAAAGGGCCTCAATGCTTTTTGTATATCTTCCATTCGAATGATCTTATCGACCAAGATATTTCCGTTCCCATCTTTGATATAATGTTCAATGGAGTAGGCACCATATTTTCGCCAACGATGATGGTCTTCGCCGCCACCACCCGATCCATCCGGTCGGATCGTATAGAGCCATTCTTTAAAAGGGATGGGCTCCTGAAAATCGCGTTGAATATGCTCGTACAAGGAAACCAAGCGTGCCCAAGGATTTCTGACAAACACAAATTTATTGTAACCATTAAAGTCCCAGCCCAAATCTTGAAAATGACTTCGCGTTTCTTGGGGAGAGATGTGAGGATAAAAGGGATTTTCGGGACTTCGATCGAGATAAGTCAAAGCGGGATGGACATCCGTGTAGGGATTCAAAAACTGCCTTACACTGGAAGAAGCCGTTTTGGGATTGGCAAAAAAAATGAATTGATAACGATGCGATATTCGCATAATGCTTTTGATGTTTTTTAGTATTCGTAATTCAACAGTCGAATTTCCCTGGCAAAAATCTGTTGAATCAAGTCAATTGACCGCTCATCTAATAGGTCTTTATAGTTTTTCACTTTTCTATGTAAAGATTTTGCTTTGTAGAGTGGCAGCTCCAAGGGCTCCCTTAGTCCTAATTTTTCACTTAAATCTTCACAAGCAAAAGGTAGGTTTTCATACCGATAAATTTGATCCACCGCAACCAGTCCATCAATGGCGTAAATATC
>JBCCSR010000208.1:0-7592 GCA_039199865.1 Bacteroidota bacterium | reverse complement strand
TTGCAATATCCAATTGCCTTGTTTGGAGCGCTTCGAGCAGGTCTGGTCGTGGTGAATACCAATCCACTGTATACTCCCCGAGAAATGAAGCATCAGTTCAATGATGCTGGCGTAAAAGCCGTGGTGATTGCTGAAAATTTTTGTGCCAATCTCGAAAAGGTTTTGGCTGAAACTAGTGTGAAGGCTATCATTACTACCAGTATTGGTGAAATGCTGGGTTTTTTGAAAGGAAATATGGTCAACTTTGTCGTACGTAATGTCAAGCGTATGGTTCCTAAATACAATTTACCTAATGTTGTTATTTTCAAGGAAGCCTTGAGCCAAGGGAAAAAGTTTTCACTGACCAATCATGGAGGGCAACCAGAAGATGTTATCCTCTTGCAATACACTGGGGGAACCACTGGGGTTTCCAAAGGAGCTATGCTTACCAATCGCAACCTCCTGGCCAATATGGCGCAAATCCACGCCGCAATTGCTCCTTTTGTGGAGGAAGGAAAAGAGATTGCTTTGTCGCCTCTGCCGATGTATCATATTTTTGCTTTTTCGGTCAACTGTTTGGCATTGATGAGCATTGGAACACTCACGGTGCTTATCGTCAACCCACGTGATCTCTCTACCATTGTAAAGGCTTGGAGGAATTATCCAATTACCATCATGACTGGAGTGAATACATTATTCAATGCCTTGTTGAACGATAAAGATTTTCTAACACTCGATTTTTCAACACTCAAAGCAGGCATTGGTGGAGGGATGGCCGTCAAACGCAGCGTAGCTGAAAAATGGCAAGAAGTGACGGGAACTTACCTGTCCGAGGGATACGGTTTGACGGAGACGTCGCCCGTAGCGACCATTAATCCACTGGATGCTTCGGGAAGGTTGGGAACCATCGGTATGCCCGCGCCATCAACAGATATGAGAATTGTGGATACCGAAGGCAATCCCGTTCCTGCTGGGATGGAAGGAGAAATTCAGATCAAAGGGCCACAGGTCATGAAAGGCTATTACAATCGTCCGGATGAAACTGCAAAAGTTTTTCGAGGGGATTGGTTGTGTACGGGAGACGTTGGAAAGATGTCGGAAGATGGCTATTTCCAAATTGTCGATCGTAAAAAGGACATGATTTTGGTTTCTGGGTTTAATGTCTTCCCCAATGAAGTAGAAGAAGTTATTGCTGCCCACGATAAAGTCATGGATGTCGCCGCAATTGGTGTCCCACACGAAAAGTCTGGTGAGGTGGTTAAAGTGTTTATCGTCAAAAAAGACAGTTCCCTTAACAAGGAAGAAGTCATTGCCTACTGCAAGGAGAATCTGACGGGCTATAAAGTGCCCAAGGAAATAGAGTTCCGGGATGATTTGCCGAAGTCCAATGTTGGAAAAATTTTACGCCGAGTATTGCGGGACGAGGAATTGAAAAAACGAGGAGCGTAGCAGAACTCGCTTGGTCTTGAGGAGGAATAGCGCGCTCCTTAAGCCTCCATTTTTGCGCCCTTTATTCATCAAAAGCCTTTTCGAAACCATTCGAAAAGGCTTTTGATATCATTAGGGTCCAATTTATTTTTTTAGAGCGTCGCGAATTTCGGTGAGTAAATCGATCTCGCTGGGCCCCGTTGGAGCGGGAGCAGGTTCTTGTGGTGGATTGGCCTTGTTGTATCCTCTAATGATCAAGAATAAAATGAATGAGATGATCAAAAAGTCGATAATGGTATTGATCCATTTTCCATAACGAATGGCTACTGCTGCCTTGGCTTCGGTGATGACCTTGTCGCCATCCATTACGGCGGGAACGGCTTCTTGTAGGACATGTTCCATTTTAGAAAAATCAACTCCACCCATTGCCTGCCCAATTGGTGGCATCAGGACATCGCTAGTGAAAGAAGTGATGACTGCACCAAAAGCACCGGCAATAATGACGGCAACGGCTAACTCGAGTACATTGCCTTTCATGATAAAGTCCTTGAATTCTTGAATCATAATTAAGATGTTTTTATAAAAAATAGTTCGGGTTTAGTTCGTTGTTGGGGAATGATCCCGGTGGGGTCAATTGTTGGGGCTATCTTATGTTTCGACGCATTTATGAAAAAGGGTCACATTTGCAATAAAAAAACCGAATCGATTGACCTCGATTCGGTTGGTGATGGTTTATTTTAAAACTTGTTGAGCTACTTCTCTGCTCAGCAAAAATATCGTCTAAGAAATACCAGCATCTTTTCGGATCTTATTCAAAGCGGATCCAGCCTTTACCCAATCAATTTGTGCTTGGTTGTAGGTGTGGTTGACTTTGAATTCATCTTTCGTTCCATCAGCATGATGCAGGGTAACCGTTAGTGGTTCTCCTGGGGAGAAATCATCTAGGCTGGTAATGTCAACTTGATCGTCTTGGCGAACCTTGTCATAGTCCTGAGGATCAACAAAAGTCAAGGCCAACATGCCCTGTTTTTTCAGATTGGTTTCGTGAATTCGGGCAAATGATTTTACGATGACGGCATTGACTCCTAGGAATCGTGGCTCCATTGCGGCGTGTTCACGGCTAGATCCTTCTCCAAGGTTTTCCTCTCCAAAAACTACGGTGGCAATTCCTGCATTTTGGTAAGCTCTTGCACTATCTGGAACGCCCAGGTAGTCTCCATCCAAAAAATTCAACACTTTATTGGTTTGGTCATTGAAATAATTGACCGCTCCGGTGTAGCAGTTGTCAGATATATTTTCTAAATGGCCCCGAAATTTCAGCCAAGGACCTGCCATGGAAATATGATCGGTAGTACATTTGCCTTTTACTTTAATCAAAATGCGCATCCCTTTCATGCTTTCCTGCGTGATGGGTTTGAAGGGAGTGAGCAATTGTAGCCGATTACTACTGGGATCAACTTTCACCTCCACATTGCTACCATCTTCCGCAGGGGCATTGTATCCATTGTCTTCTACATCAAAGCCCTTTGGGGGCAATTCGTATCCAGTGGGTTCTTCCAGCATGACTTCTTCTCCAGCTTCGTTGACTAGAGTATCTGTGAGTGGATTGAAGTCTAGTCTTCCAGCGATGGCGATGGCTGCGACCATTTCTGGGGAAGCAACAAAAGCATGGGTATTGGGATTGCCGTCTGCCCGTTTGGCAAAGTTTCGATTGAAGGAGTGGATAATGCTATTTTTGGGTGCATTCATCGGATCTTTATACCGTGCCCATTGGCCGATACACGGACCACAGGCATTGGTGAAAATTGTGGCCTGCAATTGTTCGAAGATGTTTAGAATGCCATCTCTTTCTGCGGTATAACGTACTTGCTCGCTACCGGGGTTGATGCCAAAATCTGCCTTGGTTTTCAAACCCTTGTCAATGGCTTGCTTGGCTACCGAGGCGGCACGCGACAGATCTTCGTAAGAAGAGTTGGTGCAAGATCCAATTAACCCCCATTCCACCTCTAGTGGCCAGTCATTTTTGTTGGCCCTTTCCGTCATCTCCCCTCCAATGCTTGTCGACAAGTCTGGGGTGAACGGACCATTCAATTTGGGTTGCAACTCTGATAAGTTGATTTCAATAAGTTGATCAAAATACTTTTCTGGTTCTTCATAACACTCTTGATCAGCAACCAGGTAGTCTTTGACGGCCAAGGCAGCATCGGCAACATCTGCTCGGTCAGTAGCCCTTAGGTATCGATCCATACTTTCATCGTACCCAAAAGTGGAAGTAGTAGCACCAATTTCTGCTCCCATGTTACAAATGGTGCCTTTGCCAGTGCAGCTGATGCTTTTGGCCCCTTCACCAAAGTACTCTACAATGGCCCCCGTTCCTCCTTTTACCGTAAGAATATCTGCAACGCGTAGAATGACATCTTTTGGGGCGGACCATCCAGAAAGTCGGCCAGTCAATTTTACGCCAATCAACTTTGGATTTTTGAGCTCCCAAGGCATGCCTGCCATGACATCTACGGCATCGGCTCCACCTACTCCAATTGCCACCATACCCAAGCCTCCAGCATTTACGGTGTGACTGTCCGTTCCGATCATCATTCCACCGGGGAAGGCATAGTTTTCTAGGACTACCTGATGAATGATTCCAGCACCGGGTTTCCAAAAACCAATTCCATATTTATCGGAAACGGATTCCAGGAAATTAAACACCTCATTGGAAGTGTTGATGGCGTTTTGTAAATCCTGATCGGCTCCTATCTTGGCTTGAATCAAGTGATCGCAGTGAACGGTGGAGGGTACTGCTACTTTATTTTTACCAGCCATCATAAATTGTAAGAGGGCCATCTGAGCCGTTGCGTCCTGCATGGCTACTCGGTCGGGAGAATAGAAAACGTAGTCTTTACCTCGCTTGTAATCTTTTAACTCTGATTCGGGATGTAGATGGGAGTAGAGAATTTTTTCGGCAAGGGTCAGTGGTCGTTGTAGCTTTTTCTGAGCTTCGTTGATTTTGTCAGGAAGGGAGTCATAAAAAGCTTTGATCATATTAATATCAAATGCCATAGTGAATTATTTTTGGTGATCTTAAATCGGGGAATAAAATTGATTTATTAAATGTTTCTACTTTCAATATGCGGTAACAGTCCCCTTAAATACTGTTTTTATTTTTTTAGCGATAAATGTCATCGCAGTGATGATGCTTGTTATTTGGTTAATTCTGCGTAAAGCGTTTCGTGTGCTCTTTCCTGACGATCCATATTTTTGAATACCTCTGCTTGTGTCTGATTGTAACTTTTCTGGGTGCAATCACTGAATCCTACTTCTTTGGCACAGGCAGAGAGGGTTTCGAAATCGTAAAACCAGCGATGGTGAAAAAAATGTTTGGTTGCGAGGGTATTGATGATGCCACCAGGACTTCGAACCATCCAATACTTCGCGTCTCCATTCTTGCGTCTGGGCTCGTACTTTTGTAAGTAAGGCTCGAAGAAGGTCGTATCTTTTGCCACGTATTTTTGGGCCAAGAGCTCCAGGTCGGGCACCGTTATTCTGAATATGCCTCCTGGCTTCAGCACCCGCAAAGATTCTTCCAAAAAAAACTTTACTCGCGTAATTTTTAGGTGCTCAAGGGTGTGCTCTGAGTAGAGATAGGTAAAAGTTTGATCTTGAAACGGCATTCGATGGTATGCGTTGAGATAAATATCGGCGCGCGAATCAAACTTATCGGCATTGAGCCAGCCTTCTTTGTAATTGGGACCACAGCCTAAATGGAGCTTTGCTTCGGCATGTTTTTTTAAATATTGCCGAGTTTTCATTGGGCGTACGAGGATCAGAAATCTGGTTAATTCAGACGGCAATTTTTTCTTCATCTGCTACTGAGTCCTTAGTTAGTAAGTGGTAATTCGTCGTTGCTTTCGAAAATAAGTGGTATCGCAATTAAAGCCGTTCGATCAATCTTCCCGAGATTCTTAGGAAGTCCATCTCGGTAATAATTCCAATCAACTCCTTTCCTTTTACAACAGGTAAGCAGCCAATTTTGTTGTCTCTCATCTTTTCCATTGCCTTGACGAGAGTAGTGTCGGGATTGATAGTGACCGGATTTTCGATCATGATGTCTTTGACCATCTTGGCTTTTTTATTGAGCTTGCGATTTTTGATCATATGACGGAGAAGGAGACGGGAGGTCACCAGTCCGATGAGATTCCCTTTGGTATCTTCAACCGGAGTATAACTGATGTCGCGCCAGTCCATCATTTCGGCAACCAATTCAATAATGTCGTCTTTTTGAACGGTAAATAAATCCGTTTCCATAAATTCTTCTACGGTCAAATCCGTAGGTCGGTATTCAGCAAGATCTTTCAATTCGGGAAGTTTCCATTTATGTACAGGCATTTTTTCATTTTGATTTTTGATGATACTGGCTGTCAGGCAGGTCAGTGCTTCATCTCTGTTGGTTTCGGTGATTAATTTGGTAAATGCCCGCAATTGCCAACGGGCTCCAGTAGTATGGCTTTTGGCGCGATCTTTAATGATGCCCAGATATTTGTCGATATCTCCACCATCCACCTTCCTTGATTTCAAACCGGCACGCGCCATTGGCAATAGTTCTTTTAAAATCAAATCACTTGCCGATATTTTTTTGTCTTTAAACCAGGTAAACTTGGAATCAATACCATAACGAGCCGCCTTGGCAAAGTTGTCGCGGACATCAGCGTAAGAAATGTGTTTGGAAATATCATCGTATTGATCTCCCATCGCAACCATCGTTCCCAGCCAGAAGGCGGCATTGGCCACTTCGTCTACTACGGTAGGACCAGCGGCAAAAACCCTGTTTTCGATACGCAGATGAGGTTTTCCGTTGGGGCTAATGCCGTAGCAAGGGCGGTTCCAGCGGTATACGGTAGAATTGTGGACTTGCAAAGCTCTAAGTTTGGGGGTTTTGCCATCATTGATCATTTTGATGGCATCTTCCTCAACGTCCGAACTGATCAACACGCGGAATCGGGCAATGTCTTCCCGATAAATTTCCAAAATCGAATTGTGCAACCAACCACTTCCAAAGTTGACCCGGGGACTCCGCTCTCGCATGTGATCGTGGGTGGTACGCGTATCCAATGCTTGTTGAAACAGTGCAATCCGGGATTCATGCCAAAGCCGTCTACCAAAAACAATGGGGGAGTTGGCCGCAATAGCAATCATTACTCCAGCTAAAGTCTGTGCGATGTTGTACATTTTGACAAACTCCTTAGGAGACACTTGTAGATGCACCTGAAAGCTGGTATTGCAAGCTTCCAGAAGTGGAGAGTCGTGTTTGACCAAAAGTTCATCGATACCAAGCAACCGGAGCTCATATGCCGATCCGATCAATTGTTGATTGATGGATTCCATTAAGGCGCGATATCGGCGTTTTGGAGTGAGATTGTCCATGTGCAGATGAAACTGGCGAAGAGTAGGAAGGATACCCGTCAGGATGATATCGGCATCAAGGGCTTTCAGCTTTTTACGAATCAGTGCCAGGTTCTTATCGTTCTCTCTTTCCATCTGACTGAGGCATTTGCCTTTCAGTTCACGAGGCTTCATGTTGGTTTCTAAATTGAATCTTGCCAACTCGGTTTCTACCCATTCGTATTCTTGCATGCTATCCAATGCCTTGGTGGCAATTGGGGCGGGTTTGAATGTCTTGTTAAAAACCATACACATCTCTTGTTCCGCTCCGATTCGAGTAATGTCGCTTTCAAACCAATCGTTGTCGAGCATGTATTCTAGTGCTTGAACATCGTTTAGCAAATGACGGACAAAACGATGCATTTGTGCTTGGCCTTTGAGGAGAGATACCTTTTGTTCACCCATTGGAAATTGTATCTTTGTATTGATTAATGTTGGTTTTGCGCAGGCCGATTGTCCGAATCAAACAGCGTGTTGAGTTGGAGCAACAAAAGTGATCAAGCGGATGTATCTCACTTTTGCTTTGGCCATTGTCAAGTAGGATTAAATATAGGAATTAATTTATAAGCAACGAATAATTTTCGGCAATTCCTACGTTATAAAGCAGAGGCCAGTGCCCCGACGTTACGAGGATTGACAATTTGTCAAGTTCAAATTGGGTGTAGGAATCAAACAACCAATGTTGGACCTGTTTGCACTGCTCATAAACGGTTAAAAAGTTAAATTTACCAAGATGAAAAAATTGTTTT
>JBCCSR010000207.1:0-7608 GCA_039199865.1 Bacteroidota bacterium | reverse complement strand
TAGTCATCAGACGGTTTGTAGCCATTCTTACCGTAGTCAATTTACATACGATTATTTTTTGTTGACTTTCATCAAAAAGGAGGTGAAGTCCTGTTTCCCTCTGTCGGGGAGTATAGGATGGCTCCGCTATTGATGAAGTCTGTCTTTATAACCCTTAAAACTCAAAGCAATGATTTATTATGTATCCAAACAGGGGAACGATGCGAATTCGGGAACGAGTTGGAATACCGCTAAAGAGAGCATTTCGGCGGCAATTCAACTTCCACTTTCGGCAGGCGACCAAATTTGGGTAGCGGAAGGAACGTATCAAGAATCCCTTACCCTTCCCGGAGGCGTCGGATTGTTTGGTGGATTTACCGGATCCGAGAGCAACTTATCTGAGCGCTCACTAAGTACTGTCAACACCATTATCGATGGGAGAGGAGCAGGCAAGGTCATTACCATTCCCGAAAATGCCAATGCCGATACTGTGGTTGACGGATTGACCATCCAAAATGGGAAATGTCTGATTTATTGCAACAGCAATAGTAGTCCATTGATTAATGGCAATACCATTACGGGGGCACGCCAGACCTGGGATATGGGTACTATGCAGGGGAACAACGGAGGCATCTATTGCAACAGTGCTTCTCCAACCATCAGTAATAACATCATTAGCAATAATGTTTACTCTGCTGGCTTTCCTGGAATATTGATTAATGCGGGCGGTATTTACATCTCTGGCGGTGCGCCTACTGTCACTAACAATACCATTGGGTATAATAAAATCAATAATGTTTCTACTACTGGAGGCTTGAGCTGTGGTGGTGGGATGTATGTAAAAAATGCGGACGGCGTCTATTGCAATAACATATTTTACAATAATCGCATTTCGGGCGGACCTCTAAATGGCGGTGGCGTCTATGTTTCGGGTGGAACGCCCGCTTTCTCTTACAATTGTTTTTCTGACAATTCTCCCTCTGCGCGATATGGGCTAGATGCTCAAACGGGAGACTTGCAAGAAGATCCTTTGTTTTACAATCCACAGGACGGCGACTTTACGCTACAGTCCCTTTCTCCCTGTTTGAATGCAGGTTTGGATACGGCATTGCCGACCACGGATACCACTGATCGTTACGGAAATCCGCGCGTTGATGGTAGTGCGGTGGATATGGGTTGCTTTGAGCAAGCACAGTTTCAAGTCCTTCCTTTGACCATGACACCCAGCACGGGAATTCCCCCTTTGACGGTAAGCATTGAGAGTGCAACTACGTCGGCTGCTATTGCTTACACCACGGATGGGACTACGCCAACCGAGCAAAGCATGCTTTATGAAGGACCCATCACCTTGGAAAGCGGTTGTGAATTAGAGGCAGTAGGTTTTCAGGAAGGTTGGACCGACAGTCCGATCGTAGTGGGGAATTTTGGCATTAGCTTGGTCATTCGAGTTGCTCCCTGGGGAGACGACAGTAACGATGGAGCTACTTGGGAATTGGCCAAACAGACCATTGGCGCAGCCAACTCAGCTGCCGATAACAATGCTGCCATTTGGGTAGCCCGGGGAACGTATTTGGAGAAAATTACCATTTCAAAAAGTATTCAGCTCATCGGTGGATTTGGTGGTTGGGAAGATAGCGCAGATCAACGCGATCCCAATAATTTTCTGAGTATCATGGATGGAGATGGATATGGAACCTTGGTCACTTTTGATGGAGGGGGGACCGTTGCGGCAGAAATTACTGGGATGATTCTACAAAACGGGAGTCGAGGAATTCTTTGCAGTTCCGGAACCAGCCCCTTGATCCAAGGGAATATTATTAGAAACATGCAATACACGCCTCCACTTTGGGGCGACATCAATTTTGCGGCCATTACCCTCGACACCTCCAATGCGATCGTGACCAGCAATTTGATCCATAACAGTTCTTATGATGCTTCTCCCATTACCACCATTTACGCTGGTGGAATCTTAGCTCTTAACGGTGCGCCACAAATTATTGGCAATACGGTAGATCGATGTTCAGGAGTGGTCAATACCAATGCCAATAGCATCCTTTTTGGTGGTATTATTTGTAAAAACAGCGATGCCGTTGTGGCCAATAATATCTGCACCAACAATGGTTGTACCTACGATTCATCGCATGGGCCCACTGATCAATATCCACCCACTGCGGGCATCGCGATTACGGGAGGCAGTCCTTCGATTGCTTACAATTGTGCTTATGGCAATACCAGCAATCAATTTTTGGGTACTTCTGGAGGGACGGGCGCACTCACCACTGATCCACAATACATTCAATCCAGTAGTGGAAATTATCAATTGTCTAGCAGCTCTCCTTGTATCGATGCCGGAACAACCAGTCTCATCCCCTTACAAAATACCACAGACATTGAAAACCTTCCTCGGGTGATCGAGGATATGGTAGATATGGGCGCCTATGAAACACAGCCCGTTGCGCTCCCACTATTTGATCAGTTGGGCAGTGCCAGTCCCGCTTTCCTTCGCGTGACCAATCAAGATTCAGAGAGTGTACTGCATTACACCACCGATGGGAGTGAACCAACTGCCGATAGCCCCGTTTTAAACTACTGTGCAATGCTCAACGAACCTTGCACCGTAAAAGTCATGGCTTTGGCTCCTAGTGGATTGCAAAGTGCCACCATCGAGAGTCAGTTGATTGCCCGTAGTCACATAGTGTATGTTTCGAAAAACGGGAGTGATGCAAACGATGGTAGCAGTTGGAGCAATGCTGTATTGACGATCAAACATGCTTTGGGTTTGGCCTCTAAATATGCTGCCATATGGGTAGCAGCCGGGACCTATTCGGAAAAGATATCTCTGATCAATACTGTGGCATTGCTTGGCGGTTTTGCGGGTACGGAAACCAGTATGGAGCAACGCAATTGGCAGGAAAATCCCACCATCATTGATGGCAATGGTAGTGGAACCGTTGTTTCTATTGCATCTGCTGCCAATACCAGTACTTGGCTAGATGGCTTCACCATTGAAAATGGCCTTTGCGGTGTCGTAAGCAATGGAAATGCTAGTGCTGGGATTTGTCACAACATCATTCGCAACCATCAGGTATCCTGGGGCATAGAGGCCCCGCTGCCGACCATTAAAGCTGGTGCGGTACAGATCAAAAATGGAAATCCCTTGGTCACCGACAATCTAATCGTCAATAACTCCTACGGTAGTACCTATACGGGAGTTGGCATTCGCGGTGGAGGACTAGGCATCTATGGAGGGGCTCCCTGCATCGTCAACAATACGATTGCTGACAATCAAATTTTTGCCTCAAGTTGGCTAGCGAATGGGGCCTTGGGAGCCGGAATTTACATCGATAGTGGAACGCCCTTTTTGGAAAACAACATTGTTGCTAACAACGTAGCTACTGCCAATGGTGGTACCATGGGGGGAATCAGTGCAACTGGTGGCAATGCCTATCTCGATTACAATTGTCTTTACAACAACCAGGGGGGAGATATTGGAGGAGTCCAACAAGGACCGAATGGAGTCACCGGAGATCCCTGCTTTGTCGACCCTACTGCTGGTAATTATCAGTTAGGACCCGGTTCTAGTGCCATCAATACGGGCAATACCGAAGAGGCCTTCCTCAGTGAAGATCTCAATGATCAGGCACGAGTGGTGGGCAGCAATATTGATATGGGCAGTTACGAAAGTCAAAATAACTAGACGTTGACCAAATACCGATAGGCAAATTTGCCCCCTTCATTACGGAATTATTGGGGATCTAAGCGCCATAAGTTGGTGCTTAGGTCCCTTTTTGTATGGGTGACTTGAACGGGAAAAGAAGCTATCCCTTTGTTGAAGGTCTAATGATTTGCCTTAAATGTCGTCCAGTATTCAATGGCTTTCTGTACAAGGGATGCATTTATTTTTCTATCTTTATTAGACTTTATTACAAATGATATTCTATGTAAGCAAATGGATCATTTGTTCCGACTCTACTTCACCGGTTCGCCCTAATCGCCTCCGGCTATTGTGCTGCACGTGTTCATGGATTCGCAACCAAGCATCTCATTTTCTTCTTCTACAAAACGATTCGTAATAAAGTCTATTTTTTACTAACCATTTTAACCGTGATACTATGAGATGGACACTATGTCTCCTGGTCCTTTTTTTCAGTTGTGCCCCCAATGTTTTTAGTCAAGGCACCCAATTGCTCCGTCAACCCACAATATCTACGGACCATATTGTTTTTGTTTATGCCAATGATCTTTGGAAAGTCAAGAGAAGTGGAGGGGATGCTTTCCGTTTGACCTCAAATGAAGGCCATGAATCACTTCCTCATTTCTCTCCGGATGAAAAGTGGATTGCTTTTTCTGCGGAGTATGGAGGGAATGAAGATGTCTACCTTATTCCTAGTGAAGGCGGGACCCCACAAAGACTGACCTGGCATCCTTCTGGTGATTTTGTCCAAGGTTGGACGCCGGAGGGGGAAGTGATTTTTCGATCTGGAAGAGAAGGGCGGCCTACTCAGACCAATAAACTTTACAAGGTTCCCATGGAAGGCGGTTTGCCCCAATCCTTAGAAATCCCCAGAGCGGCTTATGGCGAGATTTCCCCGGATGGCCAATACATTGCTTATACTCCAATTACCTCCTGGGACCCAGAGTGGCGCAACTATCGCGGTGGACAAGCCATGCCCATCTGGATTGTCAATCGTCAATCCAAAGCATTGATTCGAACGCCACAACCAGACCGAGAACGACATTTAGATCCTGTTTGGTTTCAAAATAAAGTATACTATTTGTCTGAGCGAGATTATGCGAGCAATATTTGGAGTTTTGACCCTGCAAGCAAAGCCGAACAGCAGATTACCAAGCATCAACAATTTGACGTCAAAAGTTTGGACGCTTGCAAGGATGCGATTGTTTACGAACAAGGAGGCTATTTGCACTTACTGGACCCCAGTACCAATCAGTCTAAGCAGCTCAATATTGAAGTAAGGGGAGATATGAACTTTGCTCGTCCCCGTTGGGAAGCAGTCACTGCCAATCAATTGCGTCAAGCTCAGTTGTCTCCTTCCGGAAAAAGGGCTTTGTTTGAACACCGTGGAGAAATCCTCACCTTTCCCAAAGAAAAGGGAACCTGGAGAAATTTGACCAAAACCTCAGGAGCTGCGGATCGAGCCCCCATTTGGTCGCCCAAGGGAGATCAAATTGCTTGGTTTTCAGATGCTAGCGGCGAATACCAATTGATCATTGCCGATCAGTTTGGTTTGAATCCCAAGACCTTTGACCTGGAACAACCCACTTTTTATTTCCGTCCGGAATGGTCCCCGGATGGTCAGTACATCGCTTTTTCGGATACCGATTACAATCTTTGGGTCATTCATACGACAACAGGGGCTTTACAAAAAGTGGATACGGATCGCTTTGCCCATCCCAACCGTTCGATGAACCCGGTTTGGTCGCCAGACAGCAAGTGGGTGGCCTATGCGCGGCAGTTGGAATCGCATTTTAAAGCCATATTTGCCTATCAGGTAGAAACAAAACAGCACTTGCAATTGACCGATGGCTTGGCAGATGCCATTACTCCTGTCTGGGATCAAAATGGCAAGTATTTGTATTTTCTCGCCAGTACGGATTACGCGCTTAACTCTGGTTGGCTGGACATGAGCTCTTATGGACTCACTAGCAATCGTGGACTCTATTGTTTGGTACTTTCGAAAGACGATAAGGCGCCTACTTTGGTAGAAAGCGATGAGGAAGTTGAGGGAAAAGAGGAAACGGAGGAAGAGGCGTCCGTTACAGTCAATCTTGATTCTGAAGGACTGGCACAAAGGATCGTGGCCCTTGACGTTCCAAAAAGGAATTATCGGGGCTTGCTGAGGAGTCATGAGAACTCTGTACTGGTTTTGGAATCCATTCCCAATGAGTCGACATCGCATTTGCAAAAATACAGTCTGGAAAAAGGGAAGTTGGAAAGTTTCGTTTCAGCGGTCAACACTGCGGTTACGTCTTCCGATGGCCAGCATTTATTGTACAGAAATGGGAAAGGCTGGATCATCGCCTCTACCGCATCAAAACCAGGAGCGGAGGCCAAACCGCTAAAGATGAATGCCAAGATCAAAATTGATCCCCAACAAGAGTACCAGCAAATTTTTAAAGAAGGCTGGCGCCACATGCGTGACTTTCTCTATGTCGACAATGCACACGGTGCTCCTTGGGAAACCATCTACAAATGGTATGCTCCTTGGATCAAGCATGTACGTCATCGGACAGATCTCAACTATGTAGTGGACATTCTCAGTGGTGAAGTGGCCATTGGTCATTCTTACGTCCGTGGGGGTGATATGCCAGACAACGATCGAGTTCCCAGTGGTTTATTGGGTTGCGATTTGGAAGTGGACAATGGATTTTATCGAATCAAAAAAATCTACACGGGAGAGCAATGGACTCCGAATATAAAAGCTCCACTGGCTACGCCCGGACTGGGAATAGAGGAAGGAGATTACTTGTTAGGAGTGAATGGGCAGGCTTTGAAAGTTCCGACTAATCCCTATCATCTATTCGAGCAAAGTGCTGGGAGAGCGACCACTATTCACGTTCACAATCGCCCTGACCTGGCAGCCGCAAAAGAGGTGCTGGTAGCGCCCATTAGAGATGAATCGCTATTGCGCGCCTGGGATTGGATTGAAGGCAATCGCAAGAAGGTAGACCAATTGTCTGGTGGGAAACTGGCCTATGTCTACGTTCCCAACACGGGAGGAATAGGTTTTGAATATTTCAATCGAATGTATTTTGCTCAACAAGATAAAAAGGGAGTGGTCATCGATGAACGCAACAACGGTGGGGGCTTTGCCGCCGACTACATTATCGATGTGATCTCTCGATCCTTGTTTGGTTTCTTCAATAGCCCCGCCAAAGACAATCGTCCTTGGACAACTCCGATTGCGGGAATTTGGGGCCCCAAAGTAATGATCATCAACGAGCGGGCAGGTTCTGGGGGGGATCTATTGCCCTATATGTTTCGAGCCAAAGCCCTTGGCCCTTTGATTGGAACGCGAACTTGGGGCGGCCTGGTAGGGACCTGGGATACCCCTTTGTTTGTTGACGGTGGAAGAATGGTGGCGCCTCGTGGTGGATTTTTTGATTTGGATGGAAATTGGGCCGTGGAGGGAGAAGGGATCGCTCCTGATATTGAAGTGATTCAAGATCCCAAAGCAGTACTTGAGGGAGGCGATCCTCAACTGGAAAGAGCCGTTGAGGAAGCCATGCGGATGCTACAGGGCAATGAATTTAAATTGAAACCTGAACCCGAAGCCCCAATTCGATGGAAGCGACCTGCAGGGTTTAATGTAGAAGAGTAAAAGCTAAGGGATCGATATAGGAGGAGGGATAGCGATGCCTGTTGCCTCCTCTTCTCGAATTTATGATGACTTTTTCCTAGGATGATGTAGGTTGATGGAAAAATATTTCTCTGATTATCAGCTGATTAGCGTCTTTGTGAAAAAAAAGTGATCGAAAATTTATGGAATTTATGAAATTAACAAAAAAGGCAAGCAAAATTACTTTTGAGACTGAACTAAACGAGTACACTTTACGGAGACGTATATTTTAGAGAAGTTCGAATGATAGGTTCTGCGATTTTAGTTGTCG
>JBCCSR010000206.1:0-7622 GCA_039199865.1 Bacteroidota bacterium | reverse complement strand
GTCTCTTTAATAATGGGCAGATCCAATCATTACTTGACCTTTCGGTCAATGTGTTTCTAGCTAAGATTTTATTGTTTTCATTAAGGTTCTGTTAAAACTATAAACTAGGATGAGACATCTACGAAATTCAATGTACTTTGAGTTTTGGGAAGTAACCTGACAATATTTGAAAGACAAAAATAGACTAAACATGATTCACAAAATCAAAATACTAAGCCTAGGTTTTGCGCTAACTTTTTTGGGTATCAGCGCTGTTCAAGCACAAAAAATGGGACACCTAAACTCCGGAAATCTCTTAGAATTATTACCAGAAACCAAAAAAGCTGGAGAAGATCTAGAGGCCTTTCAAAAAGGTTTGATGAAGGCTTATCAAGTAAAAGTAAAAGCCTTCGAAAAAGAAGTACAGGATTTCTACAATCCTAAACGAAGAGAAAATCAAACGCCTATCCAAGTCCAAGACGAACAAAATAGGCTGACCCAAAAAGAACAGGATTTACTGAAAGAACGAAAAGAGATTGATCAGCAAGTATTTGATAAGAGACAGGAATTGCTAGGTCCCCTCCTCAAGAGAGTGGATGAGGCCATTCAGGCAGTTGCTAAAGAACAAAACTTTCAAATGATTTTCGATTCTAGTGTATTCAATGCCGTCTTGTTCAAAGATGAGGCACATGACATTACTGAGGCGGTAAAAGCAAAACTGGGAATCAAGGAAAAAGAGTAGGCCAAACTCTTGTTACCCGCTGGCCCTAAGTCAATTTTTTACGAATTTCCAGGTAGTGGTAAATCATATCGAGATCGAGTAGTCCAACGACTTCCTCCTCATCATAAATGGCCACCACGAGTTCCTTATCGGGTTCATACATTTCCAGAAAAACCTCTCTTAGCGAATCATTGACTTGGGCTTGGTCAAAATGGGGAGTCATCAATCCAGCAATGCGGTGATTTTCCCAACCGCTTTGTTTCATCGCCTTAATGATTGAAGCTTCCGGCAATACACCAATGACGGTGTCCTCTTCGTCATCAAAAATCAAAAAATTCCGTCCTAAACCTCGCTTAAAATAATCGAACACTAGATCCAGTTGCTGTGATTTTCGAAGCTCCTTGATGGGCGCATGCATGATTTCGCTAATTTTTCCTTCCGCCAAGATAGCAGTCAATTTGACGTTGCGGTACTCATGTGTCGCCATATAAATCACAAACAAACCAAAGAAAGCCAAAACAAAGTCAGACCGTACATAGGCTACGTAAAAGCAGGCCACTGCAATCAACTGCCCAATGATGACGGCAAATTTGGTTGCTCGAATACGTCCTAGTCGAATGGATAATAATGCTCTAAAGATCCGTCCTCCATCGAGGGGAAATGCCGGCAGCAAATTGAAGCCTCCCAGCAATACATTCAGTCCTACCAGTACCGGTACAAAAGCACGCGGATCTTTTTGTACAATCAACAACTGTAAATCACTAAAGGGGAAAAATAGAAAGTAAACACTCAATAAAATGGCAATCCCAAAATTGACCAGGGGACCGGCCAGAGCTACAAAAAACTCTTGCAATGGTTTTTCCGGCAAACGACTCAGACGAGCAATCCCACCAATTGGGGAAAGAATAATGTCTTTGGTTTCGACCCCGTAATAACGGGCAGTGAGGGCATGTCCAAATTCATGTAAAACGACGCAAACGAAAATGGTCAAGATAAAAAATGCCAACCAACACAGCTCAATCCAATTGAGGGCACTCCGTTCTCCTTCGTACCAGAGATAAAAAAATACCAATCCGAAACTCCAGTGAATGTACACTGGAATTTTAGCGATGGTAAGTAAGCGGAAAGTACCTTTCATAGGGAACATGGATTGTGTCTGGCTAAATTAATAACGCTCTCGATTTTTTTTTGTTTGCCATTTCACCAAAATGACACAAGGGCTTTGCACACCTTGATATTATTTAGATGCAAAAAGCCCTTGTAAAGTCAATCGATAAGGTAATTTTCTACCTTATTTTTTACGCATTCTCAAATCTGGGAGCAACCGGAACATAAAGATTGCCTTTTTTAATGATCTCCCGAGAAATCACAATGCGTTGAATCTCTGAAGTTCCCTCATAAATTTGAGTAATCTTGGCATCACGCATTAGACGCTCAACGTGATATTCCTTGACAAATCCGTAGCCACCGTGGACTTGCACTGCCTCTACGGTGTGCTTCATCGCCGTTTCAGAAGCAAAAACCTTGGCCATAGCCGCTGCTCCGGTATAGTCCAGACCAACATCCTTCATCCAGGCAGCTCGGTAGACGAGCATTCTTGCCGCTTCAATGTCAGTAGCCATATTGGCTAATTTGAAGGAAATTGCTTGGTGCTGACTAATTGGTCGGCCAAATGCCTCTCTGGCTTTCGAATAATCAACAGATAACTCATAAGCTCCCGCAGCAATGCCTAAAGCTTGTGCAGCAATACCAATCCGTCCTCCAGTGAGGACCTTCATAGCAAACTTAAAACCAAAACCATCTGGTCCAATCTTATTCTCTTTAGGAACTTTGACATCCGTATACATGATGGTGTGGGTATCTGAAGAACGGATCCCGAGCTTGTCTTCTTTCGCACCAATACTTACCCCATCCCAAGCAGACTCCACGATAAAAACATTGATGCCTCGATGTCCTGCCTCTGAATCGCTTTGCGCAATCACCAAATGCAGACTAGAAGAACCACCATTGGTAATCCAGTTTTTGGTACCGTTGAGCAGATAGTAATCGCCCATATCAACTGCGGTAGTCCGTTGGCTAGTAGCATCACTCCCCGCTTCTGGTTCGGAGAGGCAAAAAGCACCAATCCATTCTCCCGTGGCCAGTTTAGTCAAATATTTTTCTTTTTGATGGTCGGTACCATAGGTTTCCAAGCCCCAACAGACCAAGGAATTGTTGACCGACATAATCACAGAACAAGAATTATCAATTTTGGAAATTTCCTCCACTGCGACGGCATAAGAGATGGTATCCATTCCTCCTCCCCCGTATTCTGGGCTGACCATCATGCCCATAAAGCCCAAATCCGCCATCTTTCTGACCTGTTCGGTTGGATAAGCCATTTTACTATCTCTCTCAATCACTCCGGCTCTGAGCTCTTTTTGGGCAAACTCTCTTGCGGCTTCTTTTACTGCCAATTGTTCTTCTGTCAGTTCAAAGGTCATTTTCTTAATATTTGGTTAGTAAAGTGTTTATTTCTCTGCTTTGATGCTCATTATACGTGAATTTGTAAAATGAGATTTATCAAATACGAACTTTATTTAATGTCACTTTAGCGAAATTACGCTAAATTTGGCTCAATTGCTAACATTCGTAGGAGAAGCTAGCTGAATTTCCTCATTTGTTGCTTTAGTTTTACGAAAGGCCGGATAATAGCGGATCAAAACGACTGCGGAGATCAACAAAAATAAACTGAGGATACCGAAGGTGTAGGCGACCTGATGGCCAGTCTGAAAGAAAGGCAGTGCAAACAGGGAGAGGAAAAAGATACGAAAACTGATGTTCGTCAAGAAAAAGATACTTGCCGCTCGCCCATACACTTGATTGGGGATATTGGCAAATAGATAGGTGGTCCGCTGAATTCGCGTTCCTGCGTTGGTAATGCCCAAAATAAACAACATCAGATAGAAAATAGTCGATGAGGCACTGAAAGTCAAAACGGCATAGAGGATTGCCGTAACAATCGTCATGATGATCACGGACATCGGCAAAGAGAGGCGGTAAAAAATCCGTCGAATGGCCAGTCCCGAAAAAACGGCCCCAATGGCATAAAATACTTCGGAGGTGGCAAAGACATTTCCCCCAGCCTCCAAATGTTCTTTTACGTACAAAGCTCCTAGATAAAAGCCTTCGATCAAAACCGTAACAAAAATGGAATAGGAGGCCACTCCAAAAAGAAAGACCGAAGGTTGTTGTTTCAGATAACGATAGCCCACTTGGAGTTGCTCCCATACATTGCCCTTCTCCAGTTTACGATCCGTCAAGGGAGCATATTGAATCAAATAGATGATGACAAAGGCAGCAAAATAGGTTCCAGCATCTAGCAAAAAGATTTCATAAATGGTCCAAGCCTCTAAGGTGAAGGGCAGTTGCCACTGACCACCAAATAGCTCGATCAATCCATCTGAGGTTCCTTCTAGCAAAAAGGCGGCGCCAGCGCCAGCCAACATCGCTGTCAACTGTCCCTGAATTTCGATGTAGGAGGTGATTCGACCATAGTATTTTGCCTCAGTTATTTCCTGGACAAAAGCATACAAATTGGGATAATGAACATTGTAGTTGAAAAAAGTAAGCATAAAGACCACGGCCACCAAATACCAAGGTAGCCCTTCTTGCCAAAAACCGAGGGCTGCTGTCGATAAAATTAGGCTGCCACAAACGAGGCAGATGACCAGGAAAATATGTTTCCGGTTGAAACGATCGATGAAAGTTCCACTGTAGGGCACCCAAAACAATGCAATGATATTGGTCAATACGTAAATGAGCCCAAACTTACTCATCTCGCCATTTCGAGCAAAGTACCAAGGAATGGCCAGCATACTA
The DNA here is from genome assembly GCA_039199865.1 of Bacteroidota bacterium. Lineage (GTDB taxonomy): Bacteria > Bacteroidota > Bacteroidia > Chitinophagales > Saprospiraceae > JALZUU01. Next base: position 3,061 of record JBCCSR010000206.1, on the reverse strand, counting down.
ATTCCCTGGGCCAAACCTGAAATCGAATTCGCAATGAAAAGTAGAATAAGGGCAGTAGTATTCTTCAAGATAGATGATTTGTCCCGATTCAGTCTATTTAAAGTACTTCCATTAAGGTTCGAATGGCTACATACTTGTCTTTGTAACGTTCGGTATGTTCTGCCTGCAAACGCTGTGCATGATGGACTTGGTATCGATGCAGGGTTTTCATATCCTGACAATAGTATTGGATGGCATAGCTTATGCCGTCGGGATCCTCGTGTAAGATTTTACATAGCTTGTTTTCCAAAAACAAACCCGTCTTCATCACGTCTGGAATGTGTATTTCTTGCATCCACTTCAACCAATCGTCATGGACTTCCTTATCAATTTTCACGGTTACGTTGTATAAAATCATGTTATTCGGTTCGAAGACTTAAAGCGAATGGATTGAGGTTGGTGAAGGGGATGACGAAAAAATCAGACATCATCTCCCCGTAAGCGTCTAAAGCGCTTACGAGCTTCGACAGCAAAGGTACTACCAGAATATTCGATAAAGATTTTTTCGTAGAGGGCTTTGGCTTTTTCCAGATCATCGAGCTGATGTTCGTACAAGTCAGCCAATTCAAAAAGGGCATTGTCGACGCGAATCCCGTCGCTGTGCTCGTCGACAATTTTTTGTAGCATTTCAACCGTCTGATCAAATTTTCTTTGCTTGTAATAAATTTGAGACTTGGTGTACAAAATATCGTCTTCCAGAGAATGGTCTGGGAAAGACTGCTTGATGGTATCCAATTTGGCGAAAGCCTCATCAAAGCGATTTTGAAAAACCAGTAGATCAGCTTGGGAATACAAAGTAAGTGCAGTGGCCGAAGTATCTTAAACCCAAATTATCAAGAATAAAAATGGATAGGTCCAAGGCATCGTTAGCGATGAGCTTGGAAGTCGATGCTTTGAGGATATCAAATTGAGTCTGTGCCCATTGGAAGTCACCCGCATAATAAGATAGTTTTGCGTTGCGAAAGCGGGCTTCGTGCCCCAAGATATCGTCTTTATAGGCTTTGTCGACTTGAGAATACAAAAGCGTCGCTTCCCAGATCTCTCCCTTCATCAGATAAAAATCGGCTAGATTCAATTTGCCCTTCGCTCGTACGTTGGGTTTTAGGCCGGGATACTCAATCATTTCCAGCAACAAACCAATGGCTTTGTCCAAGTCTTTTAAATAAAAAGCCTGTAAATCGGCGAGCTCCGTAATGATTTCTGCGGTAATCTTATTGCGTCCAAACTCCTCAAGAAATTGATTGTATTGAATCTCCAGCTCGCGCAACTCGGCCTCCTCATAATCATAACCCACGATGAGCTTGTCTCGCTCACAACTCAAGGATGCTCGTTTTGATTCGATGTAAAAAGTGGAAGAAATGCCTTTTTCGGCTACAATATAATCATAGGCCGCAATTGCCGTATCGTAATCTTTATCGTTGGCGGCAATTTTGGCCAATCGATACACTCGCCCACCATTTTCATCCAGTTGTCGATCTAAGGCCTTGGCTTGACGTAAGGCGCTTTTGTAATCTTTTTTGTGGATAAACACCCAGGTGAGCAGCTCTGGATAATAACTTACTTCGGGTTCTTCCTGTATTCGGGTATACAATTGACTCTGCAATTCGAAATAGTCTTCCTCTGCTAAATACTGTTCAAACAATTGTTTGAGACTTCGAATCCGACTCTTTGGATTATTGCTCAAGCTATTCAAATAGCTATTGATCATTTGGGGCGTATCTCCTTTTCTCCGATAAAGATCCCCTAAGTTGTACGCAAAAATATCTTTATCTCGAAGGAGCTTCTCCCCCTTTTGGTAGGTTTGAATGGCCAAATCGTATTTTTGTAATCGGGTAAACGAGTTGGCTAGCTTGGTGATCGGAAAACGATCGGCAGGCAATTTCTTGATGGCTTTTTCGTATTGCTCCTTTGCCTTTTGATCTTGGTATTGTTTTTCGAAAACATTGCCGTAGGTGACATACAACTCCACCTGATTGGATTTCTTTTTGATTTGCTTTTTGACGATTTTTTCGCATTCGGCGTATTTCTCTTGGAAGAGCAGGCATTCAATGTATTGATTAAAATAATAATCATTCTCCGTATTTTGCTTGTAGAGCTTTTCAAATAATACCCCAGCCTTTTCATATTCCCCATTCCGATAGTATTGCTGAGCCAGTTGAGGGTCTTGTGCTTGCATGCTGAATACCAACAAAAGAAAAGGAATTAAGGACTTTATAATGCGCATAAGATCAAATTTTGTAAATCTAAATTTCGGATAGAACATCCACAAAATCAATAGCTTGATATAGTTTGTCGACCGTAAGGCTAAAAACAAAACGCAGCATTGATACAAAAGTTGCTGAGCAGCTTGGATGAAAGTCAGAATTTGGACATTTCGCCGGGCCCAAAGTCAATTGAAAAACAAAACAAAAACAAAGCGGCTGACCTCACGAGGGAAGACAGCCGCTTTATTGATGTAGCGCAAGAGTGTTTACTCAAGACGGAAGCGAACAGGTAAGTTGAAGTATACCTTCACTGGTTTTCCACGTTGCTTTCCTGGAACCCAGCCTTGTGGCATATTGTTCATCATCTTCACTACCCTTAGGGCCTCATTTCCACAACCTGCTCCAATATCCTTAACGATCAGAGGCTCTTTGACCTTACCATCTTTATCGACGACAAAGCGGATGACGACCGCACCCTCGACGCCGTTTTCACGGGCGATAGGAGGATATTTGATGTTTTTATAAATGAATTGCAGCATTTTTTTATCTGCACAGGCTTTTCTTTCTGCCTTAGGTTTGTCTTCACATCCGGGGAATCGAGGCATTTCCTCTACGACGGTGAAAATTTCCTCCACTTCTGGTTCTGGTGGTGGCGGTGGTGGTGGCGGTGGTGGCGCCTCTTCTACTGGCTCTGGCTCTGGTGGTGCCTCAACAACAGTTTCTTCTTCCACACTTTGATCCACAAACTCCACTTCTTCCTCTTCTTCGATTTCCTCTTCGGGAACCTCTTCGATTACAGGTGGTGGTGGTGGCGGTGG
>JBCCSR010000205.1:0-7630 GCA_039199865.1 Bacteroidota bacterium | reverse complement strand
CAAAGTTTACTGTTTTACTTTAAGCGGGCATCGCATTGCGGTGCCTTCCTAGGAATAAAATGCACTCATTTTATAAAACTTTCTACTTCATTTAATTTGTAAATCAAAACTTTTTAAAAATGATAAAAAAAATATTTTTTCTGGTACTCACATTAGCTTTTGTTAATGGTCTGACCGCTCAGACGATGGAAGAACTGAAGGCCAAGAAAGCAGAATTGGAAGCGTCAATCGGGGAGAAAAAAGGAGAAATTGGTTCTCTTGAAGGAGAGCTGTCTAACATTGACAAAGAAATCTCCTACTTGGCAGGATGGACGAAAGGGGTTTCTGGTTTAGTCGGGTTTGACCTCGGTAAATCTAGCAAGTGGATTGCCAATCCCAACCCAAGTTCTTCTTCAAGCGCTTTGTCTATTGGCTTGACTGGATTTGCCAATCGGCAGGCGCCAAAGTATTTCTGGAATAATAAGTTAATCATCAACAAAGCTTGGCAAGATGTGGACTTAAGCGAGGCAGACGAGAACGAGCCCAATGATGGATTGTTTGACAACGGTACAGTTGACTTGCTTAACTTATCTTCTCTAGCAGGATACAAACTTACCGAGCAGATCGCCCTTTCCGGTCTTGCTGAACTGAATACCTCGATCGAAAATTTCCTGGAGCCCGGTACCTTTGACATTGGAATTGGCGCGACTTGGACACCGATACCCAACCTAGTGGTTGTCGTTCATCCTTTGAATTACCGCGTGGCTTGGTCTGCAGATGGTGATGCTGCCTCTCAGGGAGCAGCAGGAGCTAAATTTCGGGCAGACTATCAGGATGATTTCACGATCGCAGGTCGTAAGATCGCTTGGTCTTCGACCCTGACCACTTTCATTCCTTACAGTGATAAAAAGAATATGGTGACGGCGGTTGATCAGTTTGGTGTACCTATTCTTTCGGATCCAGACGATCCAGAAAGCCCAGTTGTTACCCGAGAGGCAGGCCTGTTCGAATACACTTGGTTGAACACTTTTTCCTTCCAAGTCTGGAAAGGTATTGGTGTAGGTTTGAACTTTGGTTTGAGAAATGCAGAGTTTGAATTCCAAGACCTACAATCCTTCTACAGCCTTGGCTTGTCTTACACCCTCTAAGTTTGGATGAAAATAATTAAGGCCTCAAATTCAAAACCCATCCCAATCGGGATGGGTTTTGTTGTTTGGATAATTTTTTTTGCCTTATCTTGCCAACCTAAGGCAAATGCCCTTTTTCGTGGGGCAAATGGCGATTAAAAAATACAATCCAAAGAGCAATTCCTGTCGAAATCTCCTGATCTACGGGTCAGTGGAACGGAATTTCAAAGGCGAACTCAATTAAACCCTTTCTAGCGATGGCTGAAAAAAAATTATTTCTTCTCGATGGTCATGCACTGATTTATCGGGCGCATTATTCCTTTATTTCTCGTCCTTTGGTCAATTCCAAGGGAATGGATGTCTCTGCTGTAACGGGTTTTACCCGCTACCTTTGGAGTCTTTTGGTCAACCAAAAACCTACGCATTTGGCGGTTGCTTTTGACTTGAAAGGACCTACCTTTCGCCATGAGATGTATCAGGAGTATAAAGCCAATCGCGAAGCGCAACCGGAGCCCATTACCATTGCTATGCCCTATGTACAAAAAATTATATCGGGTTTCAATATCCCCGTTGTGACCCAACAAGGTTTTGAGGCCGATGATGTGATTGGTACACTAGCGAAGCAGGCAGAAAAAGAAGGCTTTAAAGTGTATATGATGACGCCGGATAAAGATTATGCTCAATTGGTTTCGGAAAATATTTTTATTTATAAGCCAGCTCGATCCGGTGGAGAGGTAGAAATACTAGGGGTGAATGAAGTATTAGAAAAGTGGGACATCGAACGCGTCGAGCAAGTCATTGATGTTTTGGGATTGCAGGGAGATGCTGTTGACAATATTCCCGGTATTCCTGGAATTGGGGCAAAGACAGCGGTAAAGTTGCTCAAGCAATTTGGTTCCTTGGAGGGACTACTAGAAAATACCGACCAATTGAAAGGAAAGCAAAAAGAAAAAGTCATTGCTTTTGCAGAACAGGGGCGTTTGTCTAAGGTGTTGGCAACGATTGACATCAATGTACCCATTCAGTTCGATGCAGTGGAATATAAGGTCGAACCTTTCAACCGGGAAATACTCACGGAAATCTTTCGAGAATTAGAGTTTCGAACTTTAGGCCGTCAAATTTTAGGAGTTGATCAAGTTCCCTCGGGAGGCCAACAGGGTAGTCTTTTTGGGAAAGCCGCTTTGGACAAACAGGCCGTCAAAAAATCCAATACTCCTGAGTATAGTGTAGCGACCAAAAATATTGGCAATGTGGATCACCAATACCAATTGATTGACTCCAAGGAAGGACGTGCTCAGCTCATTCAACTTTTGTCCCAACAAAAAACGTTTTGCTTTGACACCGAAACCACTGGTATCGACGCTAATGAAGCAGAATTGGTAGGCATTTCTTTTTCAATCAAAAAACATGAAGGTTACTACGTGCCTGTTCCTACCGACCGAGCAGAGGCACAAGCCATCGTCGATGAGTTTAAGCCTCTTTTTGAAAACGAAAAAATTGGTAAGACTGGCCAAAACATCAAGTATGATGCCCTAATCCTAAAGTGGTATAACGTAAGTTTGAAAGGCAAATATTTTGATACCATGGTGGTTCACTATCTCCTCGAACCAGAGCTTAGACACAACATGGATTACTTGGCGCAAGTCTACTTGGGCTATGAAACCGTTTCGATTGAAACGCTGATTGGTAAGAAGGGGAAAAAACAACTGACCATGCGAGATGTACCCGTCGAGAAAGTGTCAGACTATGCGGCAGAAGATGCAGACATTACTTTGCAATTGGAAGAGGAGCTAGGTCCTCGTATGAAAGAGGAAGCCTTAGAAAAATTGTACAGTGAGGTAGAAGAACCACTGATTGATGTTTTGGTGGATTTGGAATACGAAGGCATTAATTTAGATGCTGGCTTTTTGAATGCTTATGCGGAAGATTTGGGCAAAGAGATTGAAAAATTTGAAAAGGAAATCCACGAAGAAGCCGGAAAGCCTTTCAATATTGCTTCACCCCGACAGGTGGGCAACATTCTTTTTGAGGAAATGAAAATTCCTTACCGTTGGAGAAAAACCAAGACGGGACAATACTCTACGGATGAAACCAAATTAACAGAGTTGTCCAAAGAACATCCATTTGTCGATAAGATTTTGAAGTACCGAGGATTGGCAAAACTCAAATCAACCTATGTCGATGCCCTCCCCAAAATGGTCAATCCTAAAACTGGTCGGGTTCACTCCTCTTTTAATCAAGCCTTGGCAGCAACGGGCCGATTGAGTTCCAATAATCCCAATCTGCAGAACATTCCCATCAAGACAGAGCAAGGTCGGAAAGTGCGAATGGCCTTTGTACCTCGCGATGAAAATCATGTGTTATTGGCAGCAGATTATTCACAAATTGAATTGCGATTGATTGCCGAAATCAGTCAGGATGAAGCCATGCTAGAAGCCTTCCAGGCGGGACATGACATTCACCAGGCAACGGCAGCTAAAGTATATGGAAAGACCCTCGAAGAGGTGACGAGCGATGAACGACGCAATGCAAAAACCGTCAACTTTTCTATCATCTACGGTGCTGGCGCAACCAACCTATCTCAGCAACTAGACATCAAACGCAAGGAGGCGAGTGAACTGATTTCCAATTACTTTTCTCAGTACCATGGCTTGAAAAAGTACATGGATGAAACGGTTACTTTTGCTCGCGAAAATGGATACGTAAAAACCTTACTAGGAAGAAAGCGTATCCTACGTGACATCAATTCCAAAAATGGTCTTCTTAGGAGCAATGCGGAAAGGATTGCCATCAATACTCCGATTCAAGGATCTGCTGCAGATATGATTAAAGTTGCGATGGTCAATATTCATCGGATGTTAAAGGAGGGCCAGTTTAAGAGTAAAATGATTCTCCAAGTGCATGATGAATTGGTTTTTGATGTCTACAAACCAGAGTTGGAAAAGATCAAACCCATCATTGAAAAAGAAATGAAAGAAGCTATTCCCAATTTGAAGGTCCCAATACTCGTTGGAATGGATACCGGTGAAAATTGGTTGGAAGCGCATTAATTGCCCGCAAACATAGAACGATGAAATTCTCGGAACCGATTCCCATCAAAACCATCGCTCATAAAATTGGCGCTACCATTATTGGCAATGCGGATTTAGTGGCTACAGGGATCAACGAAATTCACAAGGTTGAAAAGGGAGACATTACCTTTGTCGATATCAAAAAGTATTTCAAAAAGTCCTTGGAATCAGCAGCGAGCATCATCATTCTCAATGAAGCTACTGATTGCCCCAAAGGCAAAGCCCTCCTGTTGTGTGAGCAACCCTTTGAAGCGTACAATAATTTGGTCTTGGAACATCGGCCCTTTCGGCCCCTTTCTACTCCAATCGCCAGCTCTGCGGTGATCCATCCTTCCGCAATTATAGAGCCTAATGTCATCATTGGTCCAAATGTTCGGATTGGGCAGTATGCCTATGTTCAGGCCAATGTCACTATTCACGAATATTCTGTTATCGGAGATCATGTTACCATTCAGTCGGGAACGGTCATTGGGGCAGATGCTTTTTATTTCAAACGCTATGGAGCGAAATATAAAAAGTGGCACTCTGGTGGACGAGTCATTATCGAAGATCAAGTGTACGTTGGTCCGAATTGTAGCATTTGTCGGGGGGTATCTGGAGATACCGTCATTGGGGAGGGAAGCAAACTGGACGGTTTGGTTCACCTTGGTCATGGTGTAGTCCTTGGAAAAAATTGCTTATTGGCCGCTCAGGTAGGCATTGGGGGGAAAACCATTTTGGAAGAGGAAGTGCTTTGTTATGGTCAAGTTGGGATCGCTCAGAATCTGCATATAGGTAAAAGGGCGGTGATCGCAGCACAATCTGGAGTATCGAAATCATTGGAGGGTGGAAAGATTTATTTTGGTAGTCCCGCCGAGGAAATTCGACAACACCATCGGAAAATGGCCATCTTACGTCAACTTCCCGAATTTTTTAAGCAATTCAAGAGCTAAACATCACCTTGGCTCGTTGCTCTTTTTTTACGGGAATAAATATTGACTTTTTTGTATCAAAAATAATGAGAATGCTTATTTGCCGTCACCCTCTGTCCATTACGGTAAAGCGTCTGCCCGATCAGCCCATCCCTTATAACAGTTAATGCACATAAATATTCTACCGGAGTCTCCTTTGAGATTCGGGACAATGAAATTGGAATCACCCCAGAATTTCACCCCAAAGTATTTGGCCTCTTTAATTGGCTCAACCGTCGAGCAGCGGAAGTGGAAAGTGGGATTGGCTTGGTACTAATTTGAGATTTTGACAACTTTTTTGGTACGGACGGACTTTGCCGTTTTGACTTGTACAAAATAGATTCCATCGCTCAAATGGCTCAAGTCAATTGTTTGGGGATTCATCAAACCAGGGAGGATCATTTTTCCAGCACGATCAAACAATTGAACTTCTACTGCTTCTTCCATTCGGTAAGTCAGTTGAATGGTTTGGCTAGTTGGATTGGGGAATATGTCAACTTGTTGTTCCAGAGAAATCGCTTCAGTGGAGGTGAACGGACCGTAATCAAAAGCATGGCCAAGGGTTTGACCATTGTATAAAACTTCAAAGCGCCAAGTACCGAAAGACTCATTCGCTGGGATTTGCCAAGACCACCACCACCAGGAAGCGCTGTAAGTTTGTGGCGAACTATGGGTCCAATTGTTCCAAACAGAACCATCAGGTCTTAGGATACGATAATTGACCGGTGCATTGGCCATTTGGTCGCGGAAATAAGCCCCCACGTAAACAAGTTCACCGGGAGTAAAGTAATTTTTAAAAAATGGGGCTTCTTCAACATCTGGGCATCCGTGAACGGGAGGCGCTCCGTGCGTAAGTGCTGCATTGATGGTAGCGTTTCGATAATTTTCTTGGTCAGTCCACCAGCTTGGTGCATTCAAATTATTGCAACTGCCCGCATAGGGATCAATTAAATTGTTTTGATTGTCGTAGACTTCCAGGTGCAGGTGAGGTGCGGTCGAACATCCAGAACTTGCAACCACGCCCAGGTATTCTCCTTTGGCAACACTTTGACCAATGCTTTTTGAGGTCAAACTATTGCGTTTTAAATGTCCATACCAAGCGACTGAACCATCGGCATGTTGTAGGTAAACGGCGTTCCACATCCCAAAACAATCACAGTGATCATCGTCGTTATTGTCGCTTTTGTTGATGATGATGCCCGCTTCTCCTGCAACCACTTCCACAAGGTTGTTTTCATAAAGATACCAAGGAAAAGGCCAAGTGATATAATCTGTTCCTCGGTGTCCATCATAAGTTCGATTTCCACAAGAGTAGTCCAGCAAACCTGCTGAAAAATTTTGATCCACATAATTGCTAATCGCAAAATAATTATTGTATTCCTGCAACGCTTCGACTTTGCGTAAAGGCCAATCAAAGTTGACCATGGCCTCGGTGGATGCGTTGGGTAGCAGCCCCTCTGCCTGTAAGCGAGCAATACTGGCTTGTAGCTCTGTCTGGATCTGACTTCGCTCTGCTTCTGCTAAACATTGATGGGGTTCAGGCTGATAAGGGCCACCGCCTTTTGGAGCCAAGTTGACAATGGTTTGAGCATCAATCGAAACGAGAAGGAGTACATTGAGAAGGAAGAGTAGAAGAATTTTTTTCATCAGCTTTTCTTTTGCAGGAGAATGAACAGCGTAAGGGCTATTTTAATCCATCCAAGGATTGGACCAAAGTACATTACTTTTTCTTCAACATCAAGTCCCTCTTTTATGTTTTCCAGCAAGGATCTTAATTCCTTAAAAAAGCCAAATGAAAATAGCCTTATCATCAGGGCTTAGATGATTTGGTCTGGGAGTGGGATAACGCTACGGCGAGATCTAGTGGATGAACCTTTATCCGCTATTTCCACTTGATATTGCAACCTGCACTGGGCCATTGTTCTGCTATGCTCTCGCCAGCCAATGTAGCATCGATTGCCTGACGCAAGTCTTCACCGGATAGGGGGACTCCATTGCCAGGTCTGGAGGAATCCAGTCGACCACGATAAGTCAGTTTCAATGCTCCATCAAAAACGTAGAAATCGGGGGTACATGCGGCATCGTACGCTTTGGCCATTTCTTGGTATTTATCGTACAGGTAAGGAAAAGGGTATTTTAAGACTTTCGCCACAATTGCCATTTTATCTGGGCTATCCTCGGGATGAGTCTCCACATTATTAGAGCTAATGGCAATAAAAGCAACACCTTTATTTTTGTATTCATTGGCCAGGCGAATCAATTCTGGATTGACATGGATGACAAAGGGACAATGATTACAAATAAACATGATTACGGTGGCTTGATCTGACTTCAAATCGTCGAGGCTGTAATAATTATTGCTTACCGTATCGCGAAGGTGAAAGTTTGGAGCCGGGGTGCCTAGGGGCAGCATGTTGGATTCTGTTAGGGCCATATTGTTTTATGCGCAAGTTAGGAAAAAATCGATCATTCTTGAAATTCCCATAATTGCTGGAGTAATTTT
>JBCCSR010000204.1:0-7660 GCA_039199865.1 Bacteroidota bacterium | reverse complement strand
TTGACCTGAACGACTGGTCCATTAGCATTTCCAATAATTCCATTTCCAGACCATTGATAATTGAGGCTCCCCGAACTGATGGCCGCCGTTGCACCGAGGGTAACACAAGCATTGTTACAATCAATTTGTAGGCTACCTCCCGCATCGACAACTGGCGTTTCGAAATCCTGTACAACTTCAATGGTTTGAGAATTGGAACAACTGCCATTGCTCAAAGTCAAAGTAAACAGGCCTCCTTGATTGACTACGATTGATGGTCCGTTGGCAATTCCAACAATTCCATTTCCGGTCCATTGATAAGTGACATTGTTTCCACTGGTGGAGGCAGAGGCATCGATGGTAACGGTCGTATTATTACAATTGAGTACCGAAGTATTGGCAATACTAATGTTGGTCGGTAATACATCGAGCGTCAACTGAATGAGGGAATCACAACCGTCAACAGAGTTGAGTAGAACATCATAATTCCCTTGATCACAGAAGGTCTGACTACCGATGGAGAAACAATCTCCTAGACAAATGCTTTGATTGATTTGGGTAGGAGGGATGGCCATGGTTTGACTGACGTTGGTCTCAGCAGAAGCAGTACAACCATTTTGCGAAGTGACGACTAGGGAATAATTGCCTGGCTGGCAAACTTGTGGAGTGAGAAGGTTACTGGAAAAACCATTGGGACCAGTCCATTGAAAATCGAGACTACCTGAGCCAATCGCCGCTGTCGCATTGAGGGTGACACAAGCATTGTTGCAATCAATTTGCACATTACCCCCCGCATCAACAATTGGTGTTTCAAAATTTTCTTGTATCGTAATAGTCTGACTAACAGAACAAGCACCACTACTCAAGACACAATTATAATTTCCACCTTGAGTGGCCACGATACTTTGACTGTTTCCAATAAAATTAGCACCCAAATACCATTCAACCACCGCATCAGTAGCGAAGCTAGTGGACAAGGCATCCAGGACAACACTGGGAGTCGTACAAGTGATTAGCGTCGAAGAGGCACTCAAGAGTAGGTCAGGATTGTTGACCTCCAAAGCCAGTGTAACAATGCTGTTACATCCTTGGGAAGAAGTCAGTACTACCGTAAACAGCCCTTCACTACAAAAGGACTCATTGCCCAAGTCATAGCATTCATTGGGGCAAATGGTTGCTTCAATTGAATTTGAGAAGTTGATAACATTTTCCTCTACGATGACTTCATCGGTTGCGGTACATCCATTGTTCGTATTGGTAACGAGCAAAGTATAGGTACCTGCTTCGCAGACCGTAGGACTTGAATCAAAAGCAGTAAGGGCATTGGGTCCTTGCCATTGGTAGGTAATTAGAGGACCAGAGGAGGAGCCACTGCCTTGTAGCATAACGCAAGGATCTATACAACTGATGGTTTGATCCGGCCCAGCATCAGCAATGGGAATTTCTATATCTTCATTAACTTCAATACTGGCAATACTTTCACAGCCACAGAAGTTGACTGCGAAGGCGGTGTAGATGCCAGGAGAGCATACCGCCGGATTGAACTCATTGCTATAAAACCCGTTAGGCCCCTGCCAATCGACGTAGCTGATATCACTGGTAAAATTGGCATCTATCGTTTGACAGGGCTCTAAACAAGTTAGGTCTGGAACCGGAGGAATATCTATGTAGGGTTCAAAAAGACATTCGTCGACACTGATCCCCGCAGTAGCCGTACAGCCATTTTCATCGATGACCGAGACAATGTAAAAGCCGGGGGAACAAACGACCATGGAAGAACTTCCCCAAGAATAGCTTACTGGTCCACAATTGCTTTCGCCAAAAGCATACAATTCAACACAGGAATTATTACAATCAATATTACCGGAGGCAAAAACATCGACGTAGACATTGGCATAAGCACAAACATCCGGTGGCCCAAAATTGAGGGTCAAGGGGCCACAATCAAAGGGAGGAGCCGGAGGGACACCGTCAAAACCGACATTGATACTGACTCCCCCACAGGGAATGGCACAACTATCCAAGACGATGGTATCAATGGCTACAATAGTATCATAGCGAATATGTTCGATCCACTGTACCTCTAAACTGACAAAATCATTGAGGTCAGTGGTATCCCCATTTTCATCAATTCGAAACAATTCGAAAAACAAAGAATCCGGTCCAAAATGATCCGCTCCCGGTTCGACGATAAGTAGGTAATTGGTCGTATCGTTGAGAATGATGGTACTGTCATTGAGGAGTATACTCGTAGTATCATCCTGTAAATACGTCCACTGTCCACCTTCCCGTACTGGAATGTAATAGTACTGGGTATCGATCACATTGTAAAGACAATCCGGAGAAGAGGGAGTAGGTTCTGGACAATTGCCCGTAGGAAAGGGACATTGTCCGATAATATCCCCTAGCGCAGCACCTAAATTGCCATCTAGATAACTGAGGAAATCATTGACTACTTCATTTTGAGCGGCACTACTACAGTCAGCGCTCGAACCACTACTACTACTGATATCTATGAATATGTCATCGGCAATACAACCATTAATATTGCCACTTGAAATGCTCTGATAGAGGATCGATTGACAAGTACTGTTAGAACAAAAATTCCAAACTAAGTCCGGAGGAGTTGATCCTTCAATCCCCACGATATTGGTGTTGTCACAACCGAGAGGATTACCACTAGGACAATCAAAGTCATTGTATTCAATATCAATTGTACTGTTAATGGTATAAGTTGAAGTACTTGGATCTCTAAAAAGTACCTCAATGGTGTCCCGATCAATACAGCTATTATCCATAACCGTATAAACAAAATTGTAATAGCCACAGGTGCTGACCGTCGCCGTTGCCACTCCGGGACCAACGGACGTCAAACTAGCAATATCCGTACTGAGTTCACAAATAATATCCCAGGTACCATTGCTGGTCTGTCCTTCTAAAAGATAAGAGAAACCACAAATGGTCGTATCTACTCCAGCATAAGCCTGACAGACTTGGGCAGAAATTGAATTAGAAAAGGGAAGGCAGGAGAGTGCAATCCATAGCTTTACTGTTGAAAAGGTAACGCTTTTCATGATTTTGTGATTAAATTGTTGTTTTAGTAAATGAGGCCAACCCAAGAAGACCATTGGGTAAGCCCCTGATATTCCTTTCTCAGTGATCGGTACGGGCTCAAACAAGCGATTGCTGAACCGGTAGATCTCAATTGGAGATAGAGCATTGCTCAATCTCTAAAATCTGAAACAAAAAATTAACGTGAAAATAAGATATGGTGAGCCAAGAGGATTGTTCAAATAGCGTTTAGCTTTTGACTCTCTGATGAAGATACAAGATTGATCTGACATAAACAAATTATAAAAGGTGTTTTTGCTTTTTGCTCAATAAATCCAGCTTGGCTGAAGCATCAATTAAAGGGTCGGACAATGGCATCGCCAGATTTAAAACCAATGGGGGTGTACTTGTTCAGAGAAGCGGTGATGCCCAGCTGCCAAGTAAAGATGAGATCATCATAACGGATGTTGAGATAGTCCCGACCGTAATAGGTGTGGAACAAAAAACCAATTGATCTGGATCGCATCGAACTCAATTCTACAAATAAGTGATTGCCAAAGCGGTATTTATTGTCCAATCGAAATCGGTCTAGGTTGCCCAAAATATAGTCTGCCTCCCAACGGACGGTCAGGATATAGAGTGACTTGACCAAGAATTCTGTGTCCTCATTTAGCGAACGCTGAACAAAGCGTCCTGGCGTCAGCCATCGCAAGAAGAAAGGAATCTTATGACTGGAAAATTTAAAAATTTCAAAAGGTGCAGATCGCCACTGAAAGAGGGCGAGCATTCTATGTTTGCCGTAATTTTGGTTTTGTTCTGGAATAAACTTCAGGAAGCCTTCCTCGGTTCCAAAATCATGGCGGTATCCTATCCCTGCGCTTAACAAAGCACAATTGTGCCGCTTGAGGTGAGAATAGATCAAATTTACTTTTAGGAAATTGGTGGAAAAATCACCATCACGATAGTCGTTCACCGGTTGAATGGAATCTTTCAATACTCCACTCGATTGACCATTGGAGTAATGCTGCAACTCGCTTACCAAATACAATAACTTTAGACTCTGACTTACTTCGTGAAACCAGTTGCGTTTATCATGGCGTCGAAAACTAAAGGCCGCTATTTCAGAGGTATTGTCCCACAAAACCTTATTGAATTCAAAGCCAAAACGATTGGTTGGGGGCAAAATGGGAGAGGAGGCATCACGCGCAACTCTGGTATGAAAACCGTATTTGATCAGTAAATGACTGCTTTGCAGGACATGTGCATTTCCCGGCCGACCGCGCAGTCCCGGAAAATTCAAATCGATGTAAGGCTCGGCAATAAACCCTCCGGCTCCTTCTCCATCTGTCAAGGGAATGGTCCGCGTATTGCCAATGGGATTGACCCTGGTGATGAGTGTAACATATGAAAAAGGATGATTGGCCTCAATGATTCTCTGGAAAGCCATATAAAGCGTACTGTCAAAAGACAATTCATAGGAGGGAATGCGAATGGAAGAGAATTCGGCTTTCTGATCATCTTGAGCAAGTCCAGACTGGAGGAGACAGACCAAGCTGAATAAATAGAGGATTCGGATTGTTTTCATGACTAAATACTTAAGTGCATCTTTAAAATTCTATTAATTGGCTGTAAACGGTAAAGATGAGCTTGCGCAGCGTTAAAAAGCCTCGCCGCCTCTTCCAGGTACGTCCACGTATTTTGTCTTATTCAAAATAATAGTTGCTCGCTTTCGCGCAATCATGGAAATTTAAACATGCATTCATGACAAAATCTAGTTTACAATTGACCTTTGGGACAGTTATTCCTACACGGTTAATGGCCTGTAGATGAGCTGTTGTTACGAAATAAACAACTTTTTTTTGAGTGACTGGCTATTCTTGACCGAAGAATCATTGATCACCAGTGAAATGATCATTTTGATTGCATTGATAACCAGCTTATTATGCCATTAGGCTGCGCTGGAAGGCTTGTTTTTTAAGCTGGCAAGATTTTTTCCTTATTATACCAATTATTTACCTCTTATCGTTGTAAAGAAGTGAATGTAAACCTTAGAATTAGACTGCAAGAAGAAACACCAAGTCCCTTTTGTACATGGAGGGCAAGACTTATTCCTTTCTTCTTTGTTCCAAATGAGATTCAGCCATTATTATTTAAGTCAAATGTCAAGCGAAGACTAGCTGATTTTGATTGGAATAGCTATTTTTGCAATTCATTAAGAAATACTACTATATGAACAAATTTACCTTGTTTTTACTGTTGTTTTTTAGCTTCAATCTAGGAGCTCAGGAGGAGGAAAGCATGCGAGTAGAAAGAGGAAATGCGGTAGACCGAGATCGTCCGATTCGCAACATTTTCGTAGATGATCAAAATAATAAATGGGTGGGCAACACCGCTGGATTGTATGAAGTGCATTCCATCAACCACGCTACGGAAGCCGGAGGCGCCCAACTCTTTTCCCTTTTACGCTATCGAAGTGGCAATTACAACCTGACACTACCCATGTCAGAATTGGATAAACACATCTACGATCTTACTGGGGAAAATGAGATCAGTGCTGCTCATTACGACACCAAGCGAAAAGAATTGTGGATTGGGACGACCACTACGGGGCTTTACCAATTCAAGGTAGAACCTCAACTCCAATTGATCAAACAATTTACGCGTGACAATTCTGCCCTCAACTCAGATTATGTCAAGAATATTCTGATTGAATCCAATGGTCGCTACTGGATCGGTACCGAGGAAGGTATGGTCTGGGGAACTTTGGGGAAATGGAAAGTCAAAGAAAAGTACGTCAGTATGGAAGGAGTGGCTGCTTATGGTGGTGAGGTCTGGGTACTTGGTGATGAGTGGTTGTGGAAGGTCAATGCTCGAAATAAGTGGGGAGAGGTAGATGTTGATCCCGAACGCTTCAAAGGGTTAATGGTTGATATTGCGGTAGACAGTAAAGGAAAAGTATGGATTGCCTCAGAAATCATTACTCGCTTTGATCCAGAGACGGGAAGGGTAGATCCCTTTGCTGGCCCCGAGGAGTATACCAGTCAATTTGCTTCCGTTATTTCGATTGACCAAGATGATGCACTCTGGGTAGGCACGCGAGATAAGGGTTTATTCATTATTGAAAAAGAAGATGCTTTGACGGTGACCTGTTTGGTGGATCAACCCATGAGTTGTGATGCTTTCGAACCAGATGGGGCACTAAAAGTGACGGTAATCGGTGGGGTTCCTCCCTACAAATATCAATGGGCAGGCAACCAAAACGGAACCAATCCCAAAGGCCTCGGTCCCGGAGAATATATGTTGACTGTTACGGATAGTGAAGGTCGTGAAAAGACGGCAAGTGTGAGTATTGAGGCACCAGGTCTAAAATTGAGTATGAATGTCGACCAACCAGAAAGTGGGGTGGGAACGGGTGATGGTAAGGCCACGGTGAGCGTGGAGGGAGGAAAACCGACTTATCGCTATCGCTGGGACAATGGAGAGGAGCTTGCTACGGCTAGTCGTTTGACGGAAGGAGAACATCGAGTGACGGTTGTCGATCAAGCGGGGTGTGAAGCGACTGCCAGCATTGATATCAGTCAAACAATTGCTCCCCTGGATATTGCCATTCAACAAACCAAGAATAGTGATTGTGCGGGCGATTTGATTGCGGCCCTTCAAGTAGAGGTCAATGGTGGAAAAGCACCATTTCAGTATACCTGGAATTCAGAAAGAGCCAAAGGAGATCAACCCAATCAACTAAGAGCAGGCCTTTATCAGGTGACGGTATTGGACTCCAGTGGAAAGAAAAGTTCCGCCAGTTTTGAAATCAAAAGTCCTTCGCCCATCAGTGCTAAAATAAAAATCAACAGTGCGGCAAGTACTGGCAACGAAGATGGGAAAGCTACTGCCGAAGCTGGTGGAGGTACGGGGCCTTACCAATACTTATGGGACAATGGAGAAACGACGGCAAAGGCCACAAAACTAGGACCGGGAGAACACCAACTCACCGTGACGGATGCCAAGGGTTGTACCGCAATCGCAAGTTCTTCAGTAAAGGAAAATATTTTGCCGCTAACGGTTCGCATTCAGGAAAAATCCAGTGTTCAATGTTTTGGAGCGGCTACGGCGGCCCTTGAAGTAGCAGTGGAAGGAGGAAAACCTCCATTTGAATATACTTGGAATCTCGGTGGCATGACTGGGGCAAATCCCAGTGGAGTAGCCGCCGGAAATTATCAAGTTGAGGTGGTCGATGCCAGTGGGCAAAAGGGAAAGGCAAAGATAAACGTCGATGCGCCCAAAGCGTTGACCGTACAAGTTGCTTTGGATAAGGCTGCGAGTACGGGAAATGAAGATGGGCAGGCTTCCGCCAAAGTGAAAGGTGGAACTGGCGATTATACCTATGCCTGGGATAATGGAGAAAAAACGAAAAAAGCCAGTAAATTGGGGCCCGGAGAGCATAGCCTAACCGTAACCGATGCGGCTGGCTGCTCTGCTGTTGCCAATGTTGGGGTTTCTGAAAATATTTTGGACCTGGCCGCTCAGCTAGAACAATCTGCTGAAATCAGATGTAATGGTGAGGCCACCGCTGGAATTAAAGTAAGTGTTCGAGGAGGAAAGGGGCCCTACACTTACCAATGGTCTGACAGCC
>JBCCSR010000203.1:0-7665 GCA_039199865.1 Bacteroidota bacterium | reverse complement strand
TTGGTTTTTAGAAAAAACTTGTACCGACCGTTACTTGGATGAATTGGAGGGTGACTTACTAGAACTTTTTGATCGGGATATTGAGGAGTTCGGTCTCCACAAAGCAAGAAGAAAATTTATTTGGAAAGTCCTCGCTTCTCCACGCTGGCATCGCTTACCTGGCCTAAACATTTTCCAAAATATCACCATGCATCAGAATTATTTTAAAGTAGCCATTCGGCATGCCTTCAAACATAAGTTTGCAACAAGCATTCAATGCCTTGGCTTACTCCTCGGTTTGGCGGCAACATTTTATATTGGCCTGTTTATCAAAAATGAGCTGGACTACGACCGGATGCACTTAAAGAGCGATCAGCTTTATCGGGTACTTCGCTCCAACCCCATTTCAGGAAGCCGTGGCCATTCCACCTCTTCTCTGCACGGAGCCATTTTGGCAGAAGCCTTTCCAGCTAGTACGATCTGCCGATTCGGTAACGATCCTGTAAAAATAGGGGAAACTGCTCCACTCTTGGTGGAAGACTTTTTTTGGTCGGACTCCACCTTTTTTGACCTCTTCACTTTCCCTTTCCTTCACGGTGACCCCGCCACTTGTTTGAATGAACAGAATAAATTGGTCATTACCGAAAGTTTAAGCCAACAACTTTTTGGAACGACGAATGCGCTTAATCAAGTATTAAAAGTCAAAGTATACGATGGAAATCAGGAGCTTTTGATGAAAGTTACGGGAGTGGTCAAAGATCCTCCCAAGCATTCCCACATACAATTCAAAGCGCTGGGATCAATGATGAATGCGGAGCAGCTCTATCAGTCTCTGCTACAAAATTGGTACTTTTCCTGGTTGCGCACTTACATTTACCTGCCCAACAATCAAATCGAAGCAGTCAAAAAAGGCATACCCAAATTGATCGAAAAACACCTTGGCGACAACGTTTCTCCAAACTTTGGCATCGCTTTTCAACCCTTCAATAAAGTTTACCTCTATTCCCAGGATATCCCCAAAAACACTTTTTCGGGAAATATCCGCAACTTGCAAATTTTCGGTACTATTGGTCTACTCATTCTACTCATCACTTTGATGAATTATGTCAATCTGGCAACAGCCAGAGCCGTCACCCGCCGTAAGGAAGTTGGAGTACGGAAAGTTTTAGGCTCTAGACAATCTAGTATTGTAGCTCAATTCCTGATGGAATCGATTCTCTTTGCCTTTTTTAGTGGAACACTAGCAATTCTGTTGGTAGCCAATCTATTGCCACAATTGAATGTATTGCTTGATCTTGACCTCTCGATTCAATTGATCACTTTGAAAGAATGGCTATTGATTGCCTTGGGCTTATTGCTGCTGGGTATCCTGGCAGGGATCTTGCCCTCTCTAGCGTTCTCCAAATTGGCTTTTTTATCTAATGCCAAATCTGCAATTCGCTTCAACAATGGGAAATGGCCCTTGACTCGAAAATTATTTGTGGGGGTACAGTACGCCGTGACTTTGATGTTGATCATGGCCAGCTTTGTGATTTATCGCCAGTATCATTTCCTCAAAGATTATGATAAAGGTTTTGACTCCGATCAATTGCTTCATATTGCTGTGGATGATCGGAATATGCAAAAGCAAATGGATTTACTAAAAGAAAAAATGAGTCAAGTGCCAGGAGTTTTGGGTAGTGCTACAACGGGGGAAGACCTTCCGAGTGCGTTGAACAATACTTGGGGGGTAAACTGGAATGGCTCAGACCTAGAAAATCCACTTTCAATTGATATCGTTGGTATAGATCAAGACTATTTTGATTTACTGGGTATCCACTTTACAGCTGGACATAATTTCACTGCTGATTTTGCTGTTGATTCCGCCAAAACAGTGATCATCAACGAAAGTGCCCACCAAATGATCGGACGCAATGATATCGTTGGAGAGAATTTGATTATTGAGGGACGCAATCGAAAAGTGATCGGAGTAGTTGCCAATCATCACAATATTACCTTACATTCAAAAGTAGTCCCCTTGGCTTATTTCATCTACCCTGCTGGTTATCGGGTAAGTCCCGATAATCTACTCATCAAATTAGAAACTTCCAACCTGGCCAGCCTCCTCCCTCAATTGGAAAAAATATGGAGTGAATTCTCTCCCGATCCGTTTACCTACAACTTTGTTGATGAAGCCTTTGAAAAGGCTTATGCCGTAGAACATCGTTTTAGCACCTTAATTGGCGCCTTTACCTTTATGGCCATTCTTATTTCAATTGTTGGTCTTTTCGGTCTGATCAATTTCATTGCTCAACTCAAGCTCAAAGAGATCAGTATTCGTAGAATATTGGGGGCCAATCAATTTCATTTGATGCACCTTTTAGGTCGGGATTTTCTGATGGTTTTTGTAGTCGCATCCATTTTCACCCTACCACTAACCTATCAATTTATCAAGACCTGGTTGGCCAATTTCGCCTATCATCTCCCCATCCACTTAGGCGTCCCCTTACTATCTGTGTTATTGTGTGTAGGTATTTCTATCTTAGTGATTATCTATCATTTGGAACGGATGTCAAGGGTGAACCCTTCCGAGGTGCTTTCAGGAGAGTAAAGCAAATGGTCTCCTCTTCCAAATGTTGCCATTATTCAGCAAAGTCTATCTGAGTAAGGCAGAGGAGAATCATCAATGTCTCTGCTTAAAGTGTCAGCCAAATAATAACGTGGCCGATTAGTTATAAGACGCTTAAGGAGGTATAAAACAGACGCTAAATGTTAATTTTTCCCACAGCATGTATATTTTTCCAATTCGATAAAATATAATGTATCAATTTTTCATTATGGTAGGAGAATAAATGGAAAATTAATCTGACCAGCAATAGTATTAAACTCAATACATTAAAAGTCCAACTTTAATACGCTGCAAATGATTAGATTTTTCCTTGTCACTTGTCTTTTTTCCCTATCTATCCTTCAGGGAAGTTTTGCTTATTCAAACATCAATAATTTTACAGCGCCATCAACAGCAGATGATGTCATCGATAACAATGGCCGAAAATCCCAAATGGCCCGAGCAAAAGTGCCCTGGGTAAAAAATTCGGGACAATGGGAGGCAGATATTTTGTATGTCGCCCCTACTTTTAGCGGCAATGTCATCGTCAACAAAAGAAAAGAAATTCTTTACGCTTTACCCGTGGATAGTACCTCAGGTTATGTTTTAAAAGAACGATTTGTCGGGGAGACCAAAAGATTGGCACCGACAATCCCTTACGGTGAGCAAAGCAATCCCGCTCTTTTCAACTATTTTATTGGTAATGATCCATCTTCCTGGAAAACAAATGTACCTTCTTATGGGGTATTGAATTTAGGAGAAATTTGGGAAGGGATTGAAGTAAAGCTCAATGCGTATAACAATAATGTTGAAAAGTTATTTCATGTAAAACCCAATGTGAGTCCTTCATCGATTCAGATCGTTGTTGAGGGTGCAGAGGGACTAAAAGTAGCTCAAAATGGTCAGTTGACCGTGTTGACTCCCGCTGGACAATTATCCTATTCCACCCCAGTTGCTTACCAATGGATCCATGGTCAAAAACATACAGTAAAAGTGGAATACCTTTTAAATAAAACAACAAAAAATACGTATTCTTTTTCAGTAGAAGCATACGATCCCAACTACGAATTGATCATTGATCCTCTGCTGGCCTCCACCTTTATCGGCGATGGAGGAAACGATTGGGGCAATGCAATTGCGGTAGATGAAGCCGGTCATGTTTTTATCACTGGTTACACTTGGTCGGACAACTTTCCTTCTACTGCGGGGACTTACAGCGAAGGCTTTAATGGGGTAAAAGAGGCCTACGTATCGAAATTCAGCAATGACCTTTCCACTTTATTGGCCTCCACTTTTCTTGGGGGAAGCAGTTGGGAAAACGGCCTTTCAATTATCGTGGAAGCAGGCGGGGAGGTCATCATTTCTGGAGCAACTGGTTCGGCGAATTTTCCGATTGCCGGAACTGCTTACGACAACACTTACAATGGAGGAAGCAATGATGTGTTTGTTTGCAAGCTCAGTAATGATCTTTCCACTCTCGTGGTATCCACTTTTATTGGAGGGGGGGACGATGACTATGGCTATGACTTGGCGCTTGATCAAGTAGGCAACATTTTCGTAACGGGCAGAACGGAATCTACAGATTATCCTACTCCCGGTGGTTTTGATGTGACCTTTAACGGTGGCTTTGAAGATGTCTTTGTGTCAAAATTGAATAATGACCTTTCTGCCTTATTGGCCTCCACTTTTATTGGGGGCAGTACCGATGAGGGAGCGGATGCCATTGCGACTGATCTGGCCGGAAATGTTTTTATTGCCGGGTTTACTTATTCCAATGATTTCCCAACGGCTGGAGTTCCCATTGATTCTACCCACAATGGTTCGGGAGATATTTTTGTAGCCAAATTCAATAACAGTCTTTCTATCCTCAACTCCGCTACTTTTATCGGTGGAAGCAATTTTGAAGAAAGCCATGCCATTGCAATAGATGCAGCGCAAAATTTATTTATTGCTGGCTATACTGGTTCTCCAGAATATCCAGCTACGGAAAGCGTTTTCGATACTACCTTCAATGGCAATCACGATGCAGTTATTACCAAAATCAATAATGACCTTTCCAAAATTTTGGCCTCTACCTTTCTGGGAGGCGCGGAGGATGACGATTGTTATGGCTTGGTCATCGAAAGGGCAGAAAGTGTTTTTATTACCGGGATTAGTTTTTCAACAGATTATCCGATCGCCGGAAATGCTACCGACGCCACCCATAATGGAGAACGAGATATTTTTGTTTCCCGCCTTTCTTTTGATCTTTCGACCTTAGTGGAATCGACTTATCTTGGAGGCATTGACAACGACTGGGCTCTTGACCTCACGATTGATAACTCCGGAAGTGTATTCATCGGCGGTGGAACCTATTCAGAAGATTTCCCGATGCAGGGCCCGTCCTACGACGACTCCCACAATGGCCGTGAAGATGCAATTATCGCAAAAATAGTGGGTTGCGGGGTCAACGATTTTTGTGATCCCAACACGACCTTTGGCTCCATTTTTTTGGATATTGAACAAGACACGGTCTGTATCGAGGGATGCAATACAACTGCTAGTCCAGGCCCCATCAACGAAGGCGGCTGTTTTGATTTTCCGAACGCTACGGTCTGGTATACCTTTACGCCCGAATCGGATTGGCCTTGTATCAAAATCGCCCTGAATAGTGAGGAACTACCCCAACCACAAATCGCCATCTTCCAAGGCCAATGTCCCGGTAGTCAGGGTTCTTTGCCGTTTGCTTGCAAGACGGGGGCTGCTGGTGCATTGACGCTCCACATGGGAGTAGAAGAAGGTACGACCTACTACATTGCCGTTTCAGATGCCAGCGGAGCAGAAGGCTATTTTGATATCTGCATCGAAAACAGTCCGGAAGATGCACTCTCTCTAGACGTTATTCCCAATGATTTGCAATGCTTTGAAAGCAAAAATGGAAGCATTGATCTAGTGGTCAATAATGGAACTGGTTTTATGGATTACGATTGGAATGACAATCGTTTTGATGGTTCTCCCAATGCACATACTTTATCGATCGGTACTTTTTTCGTTACGGTCACCGACGAGAATAATTGTGTCACTCAAAGCGATTCAATCGTTATTTCGCAACCCGACGAGCTTTTTGTAGACTTGGAATTAGACGATGAAGATCATACCATTTTATACGGAGATACGATTACGGCGACCGCATTGCCTTCTGCCAGCGATGATGCTATTGTAGCCTATTGGTCTCCTCAACATATGTTGGTCGGTCCCACCACCAATAATTCCATTGAGCAAAATGTATCTCCAATAGCGACCAGCGAGTTGATTGTTACTATCGAAAATTCAGCGGGATGCTTGGCTTCGGACTCAACGCTCATTACGGTCAGTACCAACTTTCCTTATTATGTACCTAACGTCTTTGCGCCTAACAGCAGTCATGTTCAAAATGCCATCTTTCGTCCTTTTGTAACCAATAAAGTAGAGCGAATCAACTACATGAGGGTATTCAATCGTTGGGGGGCAAAAGTTTACGAAAGAACAGATTTTCCCACAGGAGATGATTCAACGGGTTGGGATGGTCAATTTAATGGAAGTTTACTCAACTCTGGGGTTTATATCTATGTATTTGAAATTCAATTTATCGATGGCTCCGTTAGAAAGTATTCGGGAGATGTTACGCTGCTTAGATAATGGGGCGTTGCGGGCTAAAGAGAGCGCCATAAGCTAGACAAAAAATCACTTCCTCAACAAACGCCCACCCAAAATTCGTTTTTCCACTTCCTCGCGATAAGAGCGACTAATGGGAATTTGATTGGACCCAATGCGAAGCATATTGCCTTCGAGGGTTTCTACCTTGTTTATCGATACAATATAAGATTTGTGCGTTTGAATAAAATGAGTTTCGGGCAATTCTTTAGACAGGTTTTTTAATGGCAGTAAGGTGGTAAATTTTCCGCGAAGGGTATGAAGATGTACATAGTTTTGCATCGCCACGACAAACAATAATTCTGACAATAAAATTTTTTCATATTGCTGACTGCATTTCACAAAAAAATAATCGTTGCCGGACGCAGCGGGTGCTACCGATTTTGACAATAATTCATGTTGAGATTTTGCTTTGTTGATCGCTTTGAAGAAGCGTTGAAAAGTGATGGGTTTAACCAGATAGTCCAAGACATTCAACTGGAAACCTTCCAGGGCAAAACTAGGAAAAGCAGTCGTGATGATCACCAAAGGAGGATTTTGCAGACTCTTCAAGAAATCCAGTCCATTGAGTTTGGGCATTTGGATATCCAGAAAGAGTAAGTCAATGGTTTCTTTTTCTAAAAAGGGCAGTGCTTCCAAAGGATTTTCACACATCCCTATCAATTCCAGAAAATCAATGTCTTCCAGATATTGTTTGAGCCCCTCCCGGGCAAGTGGTTCATCATCGATGATTAAACATTTCATTTAAGGGATAGTTTTAGATCGACTTTGTAAGTGCCTTGTTGTTCTAAAAACTGAAGCTGGTACTGTTTGGGATAAAGCAATTCAAGTCTACGTTTGACATTGTGGAGTCCAACCCCTCCTTCTTTTAGAACCGCCTCTTCTTTATCTAATTTTTGCGAGAAGGTATTCTCTACTTTCAACTGAAGTTGAGCTTGATCTACCCTTAATTCAATATCGATTTGATTGAGCCGATCTTTTTCATCCGATACGTGTTTAAAGGCATTTTCCACAAAGGGAATTAAGACCAAGGGAGCAATTTTTTCCCCATTTAACTGTTGTGGAAGATCCGTGTTAAGGGTCAATCTATTTTTGCTGAGTTTACTGATCCTAATGTAATTTTCCAAGAAATCGACCTCCTCTCGTAAAGCAATAAAAGGCTCATTACAATGATAAATTTGGTAGCGCAAAATGTCACTGTATTTTGCCAAAGCATCCGCCGCCGTATCCGGATCTTTTTTGATCAAAAAATAAATGTTGTTCAAGGCATTGAACATAAAATGAGGATTCAATTGCGATTTTAAAAATTTTAATTCCGAAGTCAAAGCGGCTTTTTCCGCTTTCTGTTTCTGGCGCTCCATTTCCAATTGTCGCTTCACCAGTTTGATGCCTCCTACTAAAATCATACTCGTCACCACACTCCCAAT
>JBCCSR010000202.1:0-7687 GCA_039199865.1 Bacteroidota bacterium | reverse complement strand
CCTTATACTTTTGAGTCAACAGGAAAAGTTTATCCCTTGCAGCAGTGGGTTTTACAAAAAAATCAAGATGGCTCCTTGCTCAGTACGCTTCACAATTACAAGTCGGGACTATTAAAGGATTATTCAAGTTTCCAATTCGATCGGGGAGATTTGATCAACATTCGTTTTAATCCTGGACAAATTGTAGAAAGCAAGGTTGATTCTGGTGCTCTGATTGCCACCATCGGTTCCAATATGCTCGCTGAAAGATTGATCCGTTTACAGAATGACCTTTCTATTGAACAGGCGAATTTAAGCAAAGCTTTAGCGGGTAGAAAACCTGAGATCGTCGACAAAGCAGCAGAAGAGTTGATTTTGGCCAAGCAAGAACTGCAACTGCGTAAAAAGCAATACGAACGCGCCAAAGAGATGCACGAAGAAGGCATTCTTGCCTTTGCTGATTTCGAAAGAGCCGAAGGGGTATATCAACAGACCCAAACCCGAGTGAGCGTAGCAGAAGAAAATATCTCGGTGATTACAACGGGAGAAAGACCGGAACAAATCAACTTCATCAAAGCAAAAATTGTTTCGATTCAAAAAGAAATTGCCTTTCTCCAAATGACAAACGATAGTTACAACATTTTTACCCCAATTGCGGGAAGCATTGGTTTTGAAACAACGCCTCAGGCAGATAAATTGATCATTGAAGATACTACCGAACGCATTCTTTACATTCCCGTCAAGGTGAGTGACCGAGATTTTATCGACAAAAATACGATCATAGAATTATCGATTGTTGGTCAGGATACCCTGGTGCCCGCCAAATTGGTAGAGGTGGGAAAAAAAGTGGAAATCCTGAACCGCAACGTAGTGGTACTGGCCAAGGCTAGTGTCGCAGGTAACGTACCCGGTCTGGCTACTGGAATGCCAGTCAAATGCAAAGTCTCCTGCGGACATGTCAAACCAATGGAATACATGAAACGTTCAATGAAGGTAGAGTTGAAATAGTGATACAGATGATGTTAGTTGTTCGACACAACTGATTGAGAAAACAATACTATGCTTAGATACGAGTATAAATATTTTGTCCCCAATAGTAAGCTGGACTTACTGCGAGATATGATCAAATCTTTTGTCTATCTCGACAAATTTGCCGCCTCGCGCAAAGAGAAGGAATATACCGTACGTAGCATTTACTTCGAAACCCCTGACTTTGAATGTTATCGAACCAAAATTGCGGGGCTGAAACATCGGAATAAAGTCAGATTGAGGGGATACAACAAAGAGAAATCTTCCAATACCGTTTTTCTGGAGATCAAGCGCAAATACGAAGCGCCAATTCTCAAGAATCGGGCACCCGTCCGCTTCGATTACCTCAAAAGTCTATTCAACGGCGTCAATCCCGATCTCTTTATCAAAAATACGCCTAAGTTTGATGAAGCGCGAGACAATGCGCGGCGTTTTCTGTTCAATGTTCATTCTCGGAAGATGAAGCCCGTGGTGAATGTGATTTACGAGCGAGAACCTTTTTTGAGTATCTTTGACGATCCTGGCAATAATCTAAGGGTGACCTTTGATAAAAACCTTCGTAGTTGTCCCTATCCGACGATCGATGAGTTGTATGATGAAAATCGGATTGCCTATGCCAATCAAGGGTATTTTATTTTGGAGGTCAAGTTCAACAATTATTATCCCGCTTGGATGAAGCCCGTGATTGCCGCTTTGGGCTTGCGCCAGCAATCGGCATCGAAATATTGCTTGTGCATCGATGCCCAGCCGTTTATCAATCCGACCTCCCGTTATGACTTATTTAGTTTTGGTAGGTTTTTTGGAAAAAAGAAGAAGAAAAAGAAAAAAAAGAAAAAAGACAAAAACAAAAATAAAGTCAAACAGTAAAACATCAGCACCAGTTGACGACTGACAAAATAACTGATTGACCCGACTATGTAACTCAAAGCCGAGAAATTGATATGTTAGATGATTTTCAACAGATAGATATTTTTACACCGTCTATTTTCGACATTGCCGGAAATATGCTTGTGGCTTTTTTCTGTGGAGTGATCATCTCGATGGTTTATCGCTTCGTTTACAAAGGACCCAGTTATTCGACTACCTTCGTCAATTCATTGGTTTTGCTGACCATGATTACTTCGGTCGTTATTTTGGTTATTGGCAACAACTTAGCACGGGCATTCGGATTGGTGGGAGCCATGTCGAGTATTCGCTTTCGAACAGCAGTGCGGGATACCTTGGACATCATCTTTATCTTTTTTTCTTTGACGATTGGCATGGCTGCCGGAGTCGGTTTGACGATTATCGCCATCATTGCAACCCTCGTCATCAGTAGCGTAATCATTCTCTTGGTATCCACTAATTTTGCTTCTCCCAAAAAGCGAAGACATTTGCTACAGATTGCTTACACGGGGACAGATGCTGCCGAGGGTAAATTGTCTAAAGTACTCAAGAAGCATTGTCGCCAACTCAAACTGGTCAATCTCAAAAATGTAGGATTCAACGACGATATCGAAGCCTTTTATCACGTGACCCTCAAAAATGCCAAAAAGAACCAGGAGTTTGTTCGAACCCTCAATAATCTCGAATTCGTTACCAATGTCAATATCTTTTTCGACGAAGATGACAACAATTCTCCAACGACCATTTAAGCCTAAATCGACGATGATTCGTTGGCGCTCTTCCTTTTTTCTCTGCGTTTGTTGCACACATTAAAAAAAAATAGCATAGTTTTTGGATCGTTGTTCTAGCGTAACAATGTTTGAAATCCTATGAACGGTTTGCATATCTGCTATCCATCGCTTCAACTGTTTCAGTTGCTTGGCATCAGTCTCCTTGTATTTTGTCAATCGAAGACCGCACTCCCTGCTCAGAATCCATGTGACACCATTTTTGCGGAAACGCAAATGATCATCGGTGTACAAGACTGTGCCTCGACAGTTCCTGTCTGTTTACCGGTTTTTCAAGAGGCCTTTTTGGCTTATGAAGTTTTTGATAATGGTCTGCGCTATACCAACGGAATCAATGGTTGTGCCATAGACACTACGGTGGCGTATAGCTATGCCGGTCTTTTGGGAACGGGAAGTTTGGGACCTTATCTGTTGGAATCTTGGCAAGTGAATGGTACTATTTTTAGTGGAGAATTTCTTGATATTCCCGCCTTGGTTGATTCTTTAAATTTTTGGGATCCTCAAGGAGAGTGGCAGGTCGATTCCTCCTTAACGTTTACAATTATTGGAGGATTCAACGATCATTTCTACGGAGCAATGGAAGTGAGTAAACCTGGGGTAAACAATTCAACTTCTATTTTCGGGATCAATTACGGTATTCAGCCGCAAGGATCTGAAATTTACTTATCCGTTGATTTTCACGAGTTGATGGTCCAGGATACTGCCTTGGGCTGCTGGGACACGATTGATATTCATTTGGCCTGTTTGCCAACGGAACAATTTTTTGATACCATGTACGTGGAGACTAGCAATACCATTTGTCTTGATTTGAGCGAATTGCCCGGGAATATATCCAGCATTACCGAACAATGGATGGAGGGGAGTGCTAACTCTATCCTCACGATCAATGCCTTAGATCCCTGCATTGCCTACAGTGGAACGGCTGCGGGCTGGAGTCGCCATCTTATTTTGGTTTGCGATGATCTGGGCTTTTGTGATAGCACTTATTTATCTGTTGTATTTCGAGCGCCCGAGAACCAATTATTTGAGCTTAATTTAGCCCCTGGCACCTCCGAAGAGCTCTGCATCAACACGGATGAATTCATCGGAGCAATTACTAGTGTTGACAGCTTGTGCGCCAACGGAAACACGGCGCGTTTTGACTACAATCAAATGACCCATTGTTTGAGGATCGATGCTTTAGATTATGGTTCAGAAATGGCTTGTTATGAATTGTGCGACCAATTTGGGGGCTGTATTTTGGCAGAGATAGCAGTTACGGTTCGCGATGAAGTGGCACCGCCACTTGCTCAGAATGACGTGGATACCTTGAGTGGTCCAGCTCCTTTTGTTTTAGACCTGACGGCAAATGATAATTTTGACCCCACGACTGATAGTTTGGAGTTCACAACTTTACCTCAATTGGGGACTGTAGCCTATTTGGGCAATGGACAAGTGACTTACAGTACAATTGGTGGAACCTGTGGGCAGGACTTTTTCAGTTATCGCCTCTGTAATTCGGGAGGTTGTAGTGTAGCGGTCGTCACTTTGGAAAGGGTTTGTGATGACATCCGTATTTATTCTGGCTTTTCGCCAAATGGAGATGCGCGCAATGATTTTTTTACCATCCAAGGGATTGGCGGTTTTCCAGAAAGTGAGCTCCAAATCTTTGACCGTTGGGGAGTTCGCGTGCTGTATCGTCAGGGCTACCAAAATGATTGGGCTGCCCAGTGGGACGGTCGGCAATTACCGGATGGAACTTACTTTTATTTGTTGGAGCTCAATGATGTAGCGGCTCAGCAATACTCGGGTTATCTACAGATTCATCGCTAGGCAAGGAGATGGCTTCCGTGTCTGGGAACGGCGATTTTTAACTTTCTGGACAGATTCCGGACTACTTATTGTCGAATAGGGCAGGCGTACTACCTATTTTGTTTATCTTTGGCGGCACAACCAAAGCCTAAAATTGATGAGCAATAAAGAAATTGCCAATACCTTTCAGGATCTGGCAAAAATAATGGAATTGCACGATGAGAATCCTTTTAAAATACGGTCTTACCAAAACGCATACCTACAGTTAAGAAAATTACAGACCCCCATTTTTGAAATGTCGGATGCCGAGATCACCGGAATCAAAGGTGTAGGCAAGACCATTGCGGGAAAAATCCGGGAATTGGAAGAAAACGGAGAACTGAGCACCTATGCAAAATATCGGGAGAAAACACCAGAAGGCGTTCGCGACTTACTTACGGTGAAGGGCTTTGGTCCCAAAAAAATCCGAGTATTGTGGAAGGAGTTAGGGGTAGAGAGTGTAGGGGAGTTGCTCTATGCCTGTAATGAAAATCGCCTGATTGAGCTAAAAGGCTTTGGACACAAAACACAAGAAGATCTCCGAAAGAAATTGGAGTATTTCCAACAGTCCCGCAACAAATTCCACTATGCCAGTTTAGAGCCTGTGGCCGACACTTTGGAACAATGGTTGACAAAAAAATTACCCAATGCAACCGTCATCAGAGTAGGCGATTTGGCGCGTTTGTGTCCGGTGGTAGCCTCTGTTGATTTTTTAATTGCCAACGATAGCCCACTGGATTCAATTTTTGATGGCAAGGAACTCCTCCTAGTCGAACATCAAGAAGGGAGATATCGCGCGACTACTGCCAAAGAAGTTCCCGTCCACCTTTACTACTGTTCGAAGAATGAATTGGGTTCCAAGCAGTTTCGGTATTCTAGTAGTACCGAATTTATCGATGCTTTTTTGGCCGCAGCCAAAGCCAAAGATTTCAAAGGCCTGGAGACGGAACAAGCGGTTTTTGATAAAGCAGGTTTACCTTACATTTTACCGGAATTGAGAGAAAATGCTGCCATTATCGAATTGGCCCAAAATGGACAAGTTCCAGCTCAACCGATTACGGAAAAGGATATCAAGGGAGTCATCCACGCCCACAGTACCTACAGCGATGGCATTCATACCTTGGAGGAAATGGCGGCAGCGGCCCATCAAATGGGCTATCAATACCTCGGGATGACCGATCATTCAAAATCTGCTTTTTATGCCAATGGCTTGAAACCCGACCGGGTCCTTGAGCAATTTGCGGAAATTGATGCCCTCAATCAGCAATACTCAGATTTTCGCATTTTCAAGGGAATCGAATCGGATATCCTCAATGATGGTTCTCTCGATTACGAAGAGGATTTATTGAAGCAGTTTGATTTCATCATTGCTTCCGTTCACTCCAACCTGAAAATGGAGGAACAAAAAGCCACGCATCGGCTCATCAAAGCTATTGAAAATCCTTACACCACCATTTTAGGGCATCCTACTGGGCGTTTGTTATTGTCAAGAAAGGGCTATCCGATTGACCACAAAAAAGTCATTGATGCTTGTGCCGCCAATGGAGTCGTCATAGAGTTGAATGCCAATCCTTATCGCTTGGACTTAGATTGGAGCTGGATTCCCTATGCATTGGAAAAAAATGTGGACATTTCTGTCAATCCAGATGCTCACAGTACTGGAGGAATCCGGGATATTCATTTCGGCGTCTTGGCTGCTCGCAAAGGAAGACTAACGGCAAAAGCCTGCTTTAATGCTCTCTCTGTGGAGGACTTTGCTCGCCGACTGCATAAAAGTTAATACCCATTAACAACTCATTAACACTTATTGCAGAGTCATTAACAACGGAAATCGTCGTCCCAGAGTATCTTTGTGATTTAATTGGCATAGTTTTCTGAATAAATTAGAGAATAATTTAATTTTGCCGAACATTAACATCATTCTAAATTATAAAACCTAAAAGCATAATGGAAAATTCTAAGAAAATTCAGATTGGCTTGTTAGTACTTGTTGGTGCCCTATTATTGGTGAACCTTTTCGGTGGCTTTGATGGCCTTTTCGGTGGTTCTTCCTCTGATTCTGTTCGCGATCAAGCGCGCAACCAAATTGCTACCACTACTGACGTTACCAATCCTTCCACCCCCGCTACTCCTGCTGTCAATGCTGAGCCTGCTGCTCCAGTAGGACCAACGACTACAATGGATTTCAAAGAAAATGAATTTGACTTTGGTTCTGTAGATCAAGGGGAAAAAGTAACGCATACTTATGCCTTCACCAACACTGGAAGCGAGCCTCTAATCATCAGCAACGCAAAAGGTAGCTGTGGTTGTACTGTTCCTAGCTGGCCAAAAGAGCCAATCCCAGTAGGTGGTACCGGTGAAATCAAAGTACAGTTTGATAGTAAAGGTAAAAAAGGTCCTCAGAGCAAACGAGTTACGCTTACAGCGAACACAGATCCTGCTCAAACGTTCTTGACGATCAAGGGAGAAGTAATTGCTCCAGAGACGCCTGCTACACCTGAGAAAAAATAAGTAGTAGCATCGATCGATAAGCCTTCGCTTATTGAAAAGCTAAAAAAGCTAGAAAGATTTTGAACAAAAATCCTTCTAGCTTTTTTAATTTTTGGACCTTTTAGACTACATATCAACCCAACTGCTTAGCTGATGAAGCACTACTTGTCTTTGATCAAATTTAGTCATACCATTTTTGCTTTACCCTTTGCGCTTTTGGGCTTCTTTTTGGCGGCGCATCGTTCAGGAGATCCTTCATTTCCTTGGCATTTACTGCTGCTCGTCATTCTGTGTATGGTATTTGCGCGAAGTGCTGCCATGGCTTTCAATCGCTACCTGGATCGAGATATTGACTTAAAAAATCCCAGAACGGCCAATCGAGAAATACCTGCGGGCGTGATTAGTCCTAATGCCGCACTGGCCTTTGTAGTCATCAATAGTTTGCTGTTTATCGCTTGTACCTGGTGGATCAATCCCATTTGCTTTTACCTTTCTCCCCTGGCTTTGCTCATCATTTTGGGCTACAGTTACACCAAACGTTTTACCTTTCTTTGTCATTTTGTCTTGGGTTTAGGCTTGGCGTTGGCGCCAGTCGGGGCTTATCTGGCCGTCTTGGGAAAATTTGATTTGATTCCCGTACTTTACGGACTTGTCGTCTTATTTTGGGTCTCAGGTTTTGACATCAT
>JBCCSR010000201.1:0-7690 GCA_039199865.1 Bacteroidota bacterium | reverse complement strand
TTTTCATCCTGCTTGACGTAAATGATGAGTGATTCTTGTCCTTTATATCTAGAAATCCATTGCTCTTTTTCGTAGCGGATGTCTACGCTGGCAATATCTTGTAGTTGCAGGAATTGGCCTTCTTCCATTTTGATGAAAGTAGTCCTCAATTTTTCAATATCCTGAAATACGCCTGAGGTAATGATATTGTAATGTTTGGTTGTCAAGTCAATATCACCCGCTGGAAGGTATACATTATTGCGCTGTAAAATTGCTTCGACTTGATTGAAATTAATTTGATAGCTATGCATTTTTTCGAGGTCGAGTTGAATTTGAACCTCACGACGTGGATAGCCTTCTAGATGAACGGATTGGACCCCGGAAACTTGTCGAATGGATTTCTGAATCTTCTTGGCCTCCTTCTCCAATTGGGCGTAAGAAATGGATTTTGGCAATAAAGCCAATTGCAATACCGCCGCAAAATTGGTCGATGCTTTGTGGGCAGAAAGCTCAATTAATTCCTTGGGTAAGGTTCGACGCATACCGCTCAAAAGGCCTTGGGTCTTGTTGAGCTTTTCATCAATATCCACTCCGTAATTAAAAGCAATATTGATGCTGATCACATGACCAGAAATCTTGGACCGTAGATCTTTGATATCTCCCAAAGCCTGCAAACCCGCTTCCAATGGAGTCAATACGTGGACCTCCATATTTTCCACATTGCTTCCCATCAAAATAGCGTGAACGGTAACCATCGGAGAATCGACAATCGGAAACTCAGTTCTGGGCACAGTCGTAAAATTGATCAAAGCCCAAGCGGCCAACATAACGAAGGCGGCAATGACAAATTGATAATTTTTGATGGCCAGTTTTGGGATATTCATCGGCTGGTATTTAGGTATTCAACTTGCGCTACTCGATCGTTTGTACGGGCTTCCAATGGCTTTTTGACAATTAAGTCAATCCGGTCTGGAATAGCACCATCCGCGAGTACTGATAAAACGTTCATTTCTTCAAAGCGTAGTTTTTGATACTGAATGGTTTGTTGTTGGTCCAAGAGCCAAATACCAATGCTATCACCATCCGTATTTTCTATGGCTTCTAATGGAATAAGGACTCCCTGACTGCTCTGTTGGGTTTGAATTATGGCTTTGGCTAAGACACCAAAAACCAGATCGACTCCCGAGGGATCAAAGTCGAGTAATACCGTGTAATCTTTCCTACCTGGGGCAGGCATTCTGGCGACGGAGCTCACTTGTCCTTCAAGTTGAACCGACTGTGGAATGTTCAAATGGATCTCGGCAGACTGGCCCCGTTGGAGTTGGGCGACTTGCGTTGCCGACAATTGAATTTGCAAAGTGGCGCTTTGCTTTTGTGGGGTGAAAAGCAAAACCCTTTGCCCCGCTACCACGTTCTCAGCGGTTTTAACCAGCACCTCTTGAACCCAGCCATCTACGGGAGCACGCAAATGAAATTGGTCGTACTGAAAGTCAGAGCTTTCCATTTTTTTGTCCATGGCAGCAATCGCTTTTTCGGCATTGAGGATCTGGTTGTCGAAGCGATTCAATTGTTGATCTATTGCTTCTTTTTGTTCCAGGGTCGCTGCCCCGTCTTGATATAGTCGCTGTATTTTTTCCAACTCCGTCTTAGCGTTTTTTCGTTCAAATAATAGCTGCGTCAACTGCAGCTGGCCTTGTTCTTTTTGTAGCAATAATTGCTGATGACCATTCCTTTGAACTTGACTGTTGAGCGCCATCAATAGCTTGCCCTTTTTTACGTATTGTCCATCGACCACTTTGACTTGGTTGACTTGCCCTCCAAGAGCAAAACTCAGTTGTTTTTGTGCTCTGTTCACTACTTCACCGTAGGCAGTAATGGTTTTGAAAAATTGATTTTTTTGCAATTGGATGACCTCTACTTTTTCCACCGATGCGGGTACGGAGACTTCCTCTTCCAAACCTATAGCTGCCGGAGTGGAATGATTGAACGCCAACAACAGGCTCAAGCAACAAATGAAGAGGAAAGTATACAAGAAGAATTTCAACATAGTATTGTTTTTTAAAAGGAGTGAGAAAGGCTAGTCCCAAGCAGTTGTTCCAATTTGCAGAGGGATACCAAAAAATCAAATCTAGCGTCAAGATAATCGAGCTTGGCATCCTTAACTTTCAACTGTTCGAGATGGATGTCGTAGTGGCTTCGCTTTCCTTCGCGGTATTCACTTTCGATGCGTTTTAGTTGTTGTTTGGCAAAATCAAGTTGTTTGTTTTTAAGATGTAGTTGATCTGTTGCTAATAGTAATGCTTGGTGTAAACGGCGCAGCTGTTGGTCTGCCTTTTGGATCAATGCCTTGTTTTGCAATAAATTTTGTCCGGCGAGGAGGCGCTTTTGCTCCTTTTCCAAATTTCTTTTTGGGTTGAATAGATTCCACTTTAATTGTAAGGCACTTA
Organism: Bacteroidota bacterium; assembly: GCA_039199865.1. Lineage (GTDB taxonomy): Bacteria > Bacteroidota > Bacteroidia > Chitinophagales > Saprospiraceae > JALZUU01. The sequence continues at coordinate 5,264 of JBCCSR010000201.1, read as the reverse complement.
CTGCATAAAAGGGGGCTTCATTGAAACGAAGATTTTCTCCCTGCAAACCTGAGCTCAGTATTAAGTTTAGGTTCGGTTGATGGCTTTCCTTTTTGACGGTTAATTCCTGTTGTAACAGTTTACTTTCTTTTTGAATCAACTGAATTTGGCTATTGTTTTTCTGCCACAAATCCATCAGTTGAGCCACAGTGTAGGGGAGTAGATAGTCGGAGGCTTTCTCTGAAATGGTGGCCAATACTTTGGGTAAAGGCGATTGTAGTGCTACTTCCAGTTGTCTCTTTTCCTCACTTACTTGCAAACGTTGTTTTCGCATGGCCAGAGCCAGACTTTCTTCATCCAACACGACGGCTTCGAGCATATACGCCAATAACTGATGTGCTTCCAATTGCTTTTGCATTTGTTGCCGCTGGGCTTGAATCTTTTGTTGGGACAGTTCCAGCAATTCGAGGGTCATTTTACTTTGCAGGTATTGATAGTACTTCATCCTAAATGTACTCCATTCCTGTACCATCGTTTGCTTCAATTGCAATGTCGCCAATTCCAATTGCATTTTTTTCAATTGGACATTGTGACCAATGCTAGGATTGAGCAAAGGCAAAGTCAAAGAGAGATTGGTGTCGTATTCTCTCAATCGCATAAAACGGATGGAGGTATTGGCAACATCGCTATGTGCTTGTGGGTACAACTGCGTTCCTTCACTGGGGAAGTTGAGCGTGTTGAGATAATTGAGATTGTGGTGGATGGGGTTGATTAAATCTCCCGTAGGAATAAGGAGTGAGCGGCCACCATAGCGTAAAAAATACTGCGCCTGTAATTCAATTTTTGGCAAATAATCTCTTTTGCTTTTTTGGTATTCCAAACGGGCATAGTCTACTTTTGATTGTGCCAGTTGGATGGACGCATTGTTTTGTGTAAACTGACTTTTTAGTGTCAGCCAATGTTCTTGCCCTTGTAGTAAGGTGGTAGATAGCCACAAAAAAGCGAGCCAAGTATATCTTTTGAAATGCATCATTGGAGTAATTTTACGAGCGCTTCGAACTAAGCACTGAGCCCAGGAGGAAGCAAATTGAGTAAATGGTTGCGCCCTTTGTGATCGGGTACTTTGGCATCCACTTCGGTAATCTGTCCATAGTCCATTCGATAAATTCGATCTGAACAGTGGTAGTAGGCATCGTCGTGGGTAATGGCGACAATGCTGATGCCTTTCTGTTTTATGATGGGGAGAATTTCCGTGTAGAATTTTTTACGGAAAACGGGATCTTGATCCGCAGCCCATTCATCGAGTACCAATACCGGCTTGTTTTCCATTAGAGCCGAGATGATGGCCAGTCGTTTGCGTTGACCAGTGGAAAGGTGGATGGTAGAAAACTTTCCGTCTTCTATTGTTACTTTGTGGTCCACTTCAAATAATTGAAGGTACTCAGCCAGCAGTGTTTCGTCTATGGTTTCAATACCATAGAATGCATCAAACAAATAGAAATCACTAAAGACTACCGCAAAATGTTTTCGGTAGAAATCTCTATTTTGCTGGCTCACTATTTTTCCATCCCAGATGATCTGTCCGCCGTCTTCTCGATAGAGCTGTAGCAACACTTTGATCAAGGTACTCTTACCGCTGCCATTGCCACCGTAAATGAAGACGATCTCCGGAGCTTTGATGACAAAATCAATGGGACCCAGATGAAAGCCCTCTTTGTTATCGTAGGTGTAAAGGATTTTTTTCAATTCCAGTTTGGAAATTTTCTCGGGCCTCCTGGTCTCTTCCACTTGCGCTTGGCGATCTTCTTCCCGAAGCCGATCCATGGAGTTAAGCATTTTATTGATCGAAATGGCTGCCTTGTTGAGGGTGGGAATGGTAACCATAATATTTTCGATTGGTCCCAACACATAGAGTAGGATAAAAACAAAATTGATGACCACCGTTTTTTCGATTCCAAAAACAAAACCCAAATGCAAGAGAATAAAAGCAATGAGCACATAAAAAGCCAATTGCCCGACAATCATACTGTTGAGATAACCCACGTAGCCTTTGACATCGGTCTGATGGGCAGATTGAATGATGGGGTGAATGTGCTTTTGTTGGAGATCAATGCCCTTTTGGGGCGCTACATTGATCTCCTTCAATCCGTGAAATAGCGCATCAAAATATTTGAGAAAATTGGCCTCCAGTTTTCGGGATTGTTCAAAGTGACGATTGTTTTTGACAATGGCCCACTGGTAAATTGAAATGCCCCCGATCATTGCCAAGATGGTGAATCCAAACAGTTGCCAACAGAACACCGCCATATAAACCATACAGGTCAAGACCAAAACGATCTGCGTAATCATGTTGATGACGACCATCGAGCCATTGGTCAGATTTACCGCATCGTGATGAATAGATGCATAAATTTCTTCCCGAAGGTCTTGCGTTTCGGTATACTTCGAGCGGCTAAGCAATGCGACCATTTGTTTTCTGATGTTCCAAAAAACATTTTGTGAAAGGAGGATGACTTGCTTGGATAAAATTCTTCTCGAGAGTACAAAAGTCAAGATACAAACTCCAAAGGCCAAGATGTAGCCATGATCATAAGCGGATAGCTCTCCGTTGATCAATAGTTTGGTTACTTTATTAATGAGGTAGATAAAAGCGAAACCTGTCAGTCCAGAAAATACACCGATCAATGCCAAGAAAAAAATGGTCAGTGGATGCTTTTCGGAAAGTTGTACAATTCTTTTGATCTTTTTCATCAGGTCAATTTTTTAAAATAGATTCTAAAAATGTTGGCTAAGCTTCTAAGCTCTCTTTTCTCGTAATTGTTGGATGGTCGCATTTTCCAGGTAAGCTTTCAGCAGCATCGCCATTTGTTCAACTTGCGGTTTGAGCAAGCAACTGTGATGATCGCCCTTGACTTGATGTGCGGTGATTGCTCCATTGATGAAATCCATCCAAGCAAAATCATCTCGGTCGAAACTTCCAGCAGCAAAGGCCGCCAGTTCTTCTGTACTGCGTTCTTCTGCCTTAAACAAGAGCAGGTCGGTATCAATGCTTTGTCCTTGGGGTACTTGGTACTGATGCAAGCAGCGGACATTGTTGATTTCGACTTTAGTATATCCATCAATTTGTGCTCTGCTCAATTCAATTCCCGAGGCCAAAACTTCTTGGTACAACACCTCAATTTGTTCTGTTCGACTTTTATCCACGAGATCCGCAAGTTTCAGGGTACTTTGCAGTTGGTACTGCAGGGCTGTTTTATGGGCAATTTCGCATAGAAAACTCTCGTAGCTGGGTAGACTCCGATCCCGGAGCAAGGCATTGGGGGCAGGCGTATCGATGATGATCATTCGTGTGACGGCTTGTCCTTTTTGTTGCAGCTGTAAAGCCATTTCGTAGACGACAGTTGCACCAAAAGAGTAACCCACGAGCTGATAAGGGCCCGTCGCTTTTAGTTTTTGCATTTCTTCAATGTAACATCGAGCCATCTCTTTGACACTTCCCAGCACTGCGGTTTGACCATCCAAACCCGCCGATTGAAAAACGTGAATGGCTTGCTCTTTCCCCAATAGCCGGGCCAATTCGTAATAATTGATCACATTTCCACCCGAACCCGGAACGGCAAAGAGGGGAGCTTGCTGTCCGCTTTCATTCATGCTTACGACCGTTGTCGACGCCCGAGGAGTCTCCGGCTTGGCCGGGCCAATGGCATTGGCCAGCAATTCAATGTTGGGTTGTTCGAACAAATCTGAGATAGACAAGCTACTGCTCATGTTCTGATTGATTTTGGCAATCAGGCGAGCCGCTAAAAGAGAATGTCCACCTAGATCGAAAAAATCATCTTTGATACCGACTCTTTTCACTGCTAATACTTCCTTCCAGATTTCCGCCAAACGGATTTCTTGTCCATTCCGAGGGGCCACAAATAAATTGGTGGTCATGGTTGAGGCATCGGGATCTGGTAGTGCTTTTTTATCTATTTTTCCATTTTGGGTAAGGGGCATTTCCGACAGCTCAACTACCAGTCCGGGGACCATGTATTCGGGAAGTACCCTTTGCAATTGTTGGGTCAGTTTTTGTTTCTCAAATTTATCTTCCGTAACTAGATAGGCGACGAGTCGTTGGCTGGCACTAGTATCTTTTTTTGCCAAGACAACACATTGTTTAATTCGCCCAGTCTGAAGTATGGTTTGCTCTATTTCTCCTAGCTCAATGCGATAACCTCGGATTTTGACTTGATCATCCATCCGACCGTGGTAGTATAGTTGTCCATCTGTTTTGCGGCAAGCAATATCCCCCGTTTTGTAAAGGCGCAAGCCTTCCACCAGAGGATGTTCCACAAACTTAAGTTCAGTCAAATCTGCTCGATTCAAATATCCTCTGGCCACTTGAATGCCCGCTACGTGCAATTCGCCGGGTACACCAGTTGGTACCAATTGATTGTACTGATCGAGTAAATAGATCTGAGTGTGGTCAACTGCTTGGCCAATCGGGATATTGCTCCAATTCATTTGCTCCCATTGCTCTCGTCGAAGCGCAAAAACAGTGCAACCAATGGTCGATTCCGTTGGACCGTATTCGTTATAAATCGTCATTTCGGGATTGAATTGAAACAAAAGATCAACATGTTGTGCTTCGAGCTTTTCCCCTCCTACAATTGCCGCCTGAATATGGGGGTTGCGTTTCCCTTCCAAAAGACTGACGTGCGCCGGAGTCATCTTAATGATGTTGAGCCCCGAATGATTGGTAATGGTGTCGAGGCTTTTGTAGATGTCTCGGTGAGGGGTAATGGCCAAAGTTCCTCCACTACTCAAGGTCAAGTAAATACTGGTCTGCGTTAGGTCAAAGGAAAGCGAGGTAAACAATGGAAAATGCAAAGCCTGACCATTTGATCGGTATCTTTTTAGTCCATCGTCGAGATAGTTTTTCAGAGCATCATGTTGGATCATGACTCCCTTTGGCTTCCCGGTAGAACCAGAAGTGTAAATGACATAGGCCAACTGACTGGGGATTACTGAGGGTAGTGGGGCCAGTGGGGCTTGCTCCGCTAGTTCCGTAAGTTGAATGTCAATTGAAAATACAGCCACATTAAATGCAATGACGTCAAAGAGATGATCAGAATGAATCAGCAAGGCTTTTAGCCCTGCATCCTTAATGATAAAAGCTTTGATCATTAAGGATGCAGGGCTAAAAGCGTTGCTGATTCATTCTGATCATCTCTTTGACGTCATTGCATTTAATGTGGCTGTATTTTCAATTGACATTCAACTTACGGAACTAGCGGAGCAAG
>JBCCSR010000200.1:0-7702 GCA_039199865.1 Bacteroidota bacterium | reverse complement strand
CATAAGGTTGGTTTTACGATTGATTTTGAAATATTCATCCCCAGAGGTAGGCGAAAAAGTGATTTGCAAGGATGAAAAATAAGTGCACACTATACGCTTTTATTAGCAACTTCATCTCTCCAGTTGTTCAATCTATTGCTGACTGGGGAGATGAAGTTGCTAATAAAAGCGTATAGTGTGCACTTATTTTTCATCCTTGCAAATCACTTTTTCGCCTACCTCTGGGGATGAATATTTCAAAATCAATCGTAAAACCAACCTTATGAAAAGTACCAGCCATCACGACGAACGCATTGCTAAGATGACTTTTGCCTCCGTCTATCCTCATTACGTGAATAAAGTCGAAAAGAAAGATAGAACGGAAGGAGAACTGCTAGAGGTCATTCACTGGTTAACGGGCTTTGACGAAAAAAAAGTACGAGAACTGATCACAGCGAAAGCCACTTTCGAGCACTTTTTTGCGGAGGCATCTTTACACCCCAATGCCTCCTTGATTAAGGGCGTGATCTGTGGCTATCGCGTCGAGGAAATTGAAAATCCCTTAACTCAGAAAACGAGGTATTTAGATAAATTGGTAGACGAATTGGCTAGGGGTCGCAAAATGGAAAAAATTTTACGGGTCCCCAAAGTATAGCCGAGTCGGGCCAGTCATCATCACTGCTTTGTAGGCAGATGCTACTCCGTTATAAATTCGGGCCGCTTCATCTGTTTTAGACAATTGGGCTCGGGTTTTTTATGGGGAGCATTAAAAAAATCATTGGCGGCCTGCATGGCACATGGATCTCCCCAATTGGTAGTGGGTATATGTTTCCAAGCTTTAAAAACCAGATGATGGCTATTGCTTAAATTTTTTCTCATAGCCTCTGCCCACTTCACGGGCGTTTCGTTATCGTATTCTCCACTGATGAGTAAAACGGGAATATCGCTCTTTACCGCTTGATTTTCGATTGCCGCAGCCCTTTTTACGCCCCATATTTCACATACTTCCGCGTCAAAAACATTGGGGGCTAGGCCAGTAACTTCTGGATATTTCGACCTTTCCTTTGCAATGATTTCTTGCGAATTAAAGGGATGTTCCTCTGCACACCAAACGGACAAGCGCATTCCTTTCCCGTTACCCATTCCCGGTTTTTGAAACAAATATTTGAGCTGTTTTTTTACGGAAGTCAAATCACCATCTAATAACTTAGCGATCTCCAGGGGAATGGAAGCCACCTCATTGGTCGAGGCCAAGGTGAAAACGCCAATTAAATCTTCCCCTTTGAGATAAAAGGTGGTTGTTTTGCCCGTTTCGGGATGGTCCATGCTAACGACTAGTGGATCGACGGATTTGCTTTTGAGATAATCGTGGAAACGATTTTTAATATTCGGAAAGGCTGTACTACATTTTTCATTGGCTTCACAATCAGCAAGGAGTTGATCGACCGTAGCCAAAAGATTTTGCACACTTTCTTCATCGTAATTGACTTCCAAGGGCAGCGGTGAATCCAATACGGCGCTTCGAATTCGGTCGGGATAGTCTCGCAACAGGACTTGCGCAATTTTTGTGCTGTACGAAATGGTAAGTAGGTTGTATTCTTGAATGTCTAGTACTTGGACCAAATCATTGATGTCAGCGGCTATTTCATTGGTATTGTATCCATTGAGGTCAATATTTTGTTGAATCAATCGATCTCTACAATTTTTTGCAGCATCGGTGAAAAGTAGATCCGTTTGTTGAGCATCCGAATTAGGGAGTCTTGATTGGTAAATTGCTTGGGCCCATTCGGGACAAGCCAGATGCGGTTTGGCGTATTGAGTTCCGCGCTGTTCTATCAAGATGAAATCTCGATCGTCGAGGTATTTGTAATACTTCATGTATTGAGCAGAGGACATGGTGCTCGCCCCCGGACCTCCTACGGTATAAATGATGGGATCTTTTTTGGGATTTTTACTTCTACTTTTAAAAATATAGACGGGCAGTTCGATGGTTTGACTGTTGGAGACTTGTCTGTTTTCCAATACTTTTAAATATCCGAAAGTATACGTCTGGCCTTGAGGAATTTTGTGTGTTGTTTTTTGAGATATTTTAAACGAAGGTTTGAACGCTTGATTGGTATTTTTGGTCGCTGTCCAAACGGATAGAAAATTTTTTTGGATGGCGTGTGTTGTACCGTGTAAAACTCCGTCTTTGTAATAAAAAGTGCTGTGATATTCTCCGGTACCATCGCCAGAGATCAATGCTCCATAAAGTGTCCCCGAACGGGTATGGGTTTGTGCATTTCTGATGGCGACACCTTCTCGGTAAAATTCACCTTTAAACGCTTGGCCTTCTATTTCGGTAATGTTCATCATGGCAAAACTGGAATCGGTTTTGTCGTGGGGCGTCATGTCGAGTGTCCACTCACCGATTAAAACTTTTAGATTTAGCGGACTGGACTCGTTTTGCGCCTGGCTTGCGCCCAGGCTTAGCCAACAAATGAATAGTAAATACAAGTTTTTCATTTTCATTTTTTCTGTAAAACTAGGGCATCGAAGGGCTCCAGTCGTCTCAATTGGCGAATTGAACCCTAATTGGGCTGCTAAAAAGGGGGCAATTGGGCAATTGACACCCACTCAATTGGCTTTTAGGTCTTTTGGGGAAATCCCCAACTGTTTTTTGATGGCTCGATTGAAAGAAGACTTGGAATTGAATCCTGCTTCCATCGCCAAACTCAATAAGGTGTATCTGGAATACTGAGGGTCCTTTAGCAATGACTGGACTTCTTTGACGCGATATTCATTGACAAAATCATTAAATCTTTTGTTGAATACTTCGCTGAGGCTTTTGGAAATGAGATAGGGTTTGATGTCCAGTTGATCCGCCAGACTATTGAGGGAGAGGTCCTGATTTTTGTACAATTTATCTTGACTCATCGCATGCTTTAGCCGCTCAGAAATGGCTTTTAGTCGATCTAAATCTTTGTGATTTACTGCATTTTTAAGGGAAACCTCGGGATCATTGCGTCTGGAAAAACCTTCGAGGCCTATCCAGTAGGTGATGATGGCAATGCCGATAAAGAAAGGATAATAGTAAAAACGCGTAAAGTAATAATAGGAATCTTCGTTGGCGATCTTAAAGGCAAATAAATCCACCAAGAGGACCAATAAAACCAAAGCAAAATAAATGAGAAAGGAGTTGGTAATGCGTTTGAGCCAGGCCAACTTCGTACCGCCAATGGTCAGTTTTTCATCAACCGTATTCAGTAATTTCCGAGACTGATAGGCGTAGAAAATAATTAGGATACTCGCTACGACGTAAATGGTCGAATTGTTCATCCAAACAACGTATCCGTAATAGCCTAGCCAAGATAAACTTTCTCTGGTGCCGTCCCAATACAAATTTTGGAGTCGAACGAAAATGCTAAAACAAATTTGTAAGACAACCGGAAGAAAATGCATCATATCTTTTCTTCGCAATTGAAAGTTGGTTTGGGTTTGGGCCTTGGTATAAAAGTAGATTAGTGCACCGTGGACCCAACTTAGATCAATCATCACATAATACCAGCCATCATAGTAGCCCAAACCAAACAATCTCATGATTTGTACCCAAAGACGATAAGACAGTAAAAACAAGATGATGGCTAAGACTCGATTGGCGATCTTATTGTATTGGGTTGATCTAAACAAAATAGTACCATAAACAATACCTTGAATGAAACCGATTGACAATAAGATTAGAATGATAACGCTCCCTACATCCATGATATTTAGTACCTTTTAAATCCATCCTTTTGCCATCTTTCCAGGGCAAATCCCAAGTAGGATTGTTTAGAACTGAAAAATGGTCTTCTATTCGTTGTTTTAGAGAGATAATGCTAGCTTGTATTTCGTATCATTGCACCTATTTTCCTACGAGCAACCTTATCCTACGGCATCATTGTGCAAAGTTAAAGATAGGATTTTGTTGTCTTAGTATTAGAAAATGATTGGATTCTTTCCAGTTTTTCTATTGAGTGATTCCTTCGAATGCAGGTCCAATAAATTGAGCTTTTATGCTATTCATCGATTTAGATAAAAAATAGTTTTGTCACACCCAGGGTAGTTCCTTCACCCTAATCCATTAGTAATATCATGAAAAAGATCCAATACGATAACCCCTACCGACGGAAGCATTTCGAATTTTTCAATAATATGGCGTCGCCTCATTTTGGGGTTTGTGCCAATGTAGAAATTAGTAATTTTCGAACTTTCGTCAAACGAGAAGGCATTTCCTTTAACACCGCAATGGTTTACGTGGTATGCAAAACTGCGAATAGCATTAGGGAGTTTCGCCATCGCATTCGTGGGGAGGAAGTGGTAGAACATGATTTGGTCCATCCTTCCTTTGCGGTGCCCACAAAAATAGCAGACGTTTTCAGTTTTTGCTACGTCGACTATCAGGCCGATTTCGAGGGTTTCGTACGAGCTGCAAGCGCACGAATTGAATTGATGCAAAGCGAGCCTTCCATCGAAGACGAGCCGGGGCGAGACGATTATCTCTTTCTCTCCAGTTTTCCCTGGGCCAGTTTTACCAGTGTCCAACATCCTATGCCCCTTCAAGAGGTAGATTCTGTTCCCCGCATCGTTTGGGGGAAATTCTTTGAATCCAACGGAAAGATCATGATGCCTCTATCGGTACATGCGCATCACGCTGTAGTCGATGGTTCCCACTTGGGTTTGTACTTTCAGCGCTTTCAGGATGTTGTTTCGGCCTTTTAGTGTAGAGCCCCTAGGAAGTCAATTTTTCTTTCAAATACTTACCAGTGAAGGATTTCTTGACTTTGACCAATTTTTCGGGAACCCCTTGAAAGACCAGTTCGCCTCCGTGTTTCCCTCCACCGGGGCCCAGATCAATGAGCCAGTCAGCTGATTTAATGATTTCCATATTGTGTTCGACGACCAAAACAGTATGGCCTTTTTCCACCAAGGCATTGAGTGCATCGAGCAGCTTACGGATATCATGGAAATGCAAACCGGTGGTGGGTTCGTCAAAGATGAAAAAGATTTTCTCGTTCGATCGTTCTTTGCCCAAAAATGAGGCGAGTTTGACCCTTTGTGCCTCTCCACCCGACAAAGTGCTGGAAGACTGGCCCAATTTGATGTAACCCAAACCTACATCGTACAGAGGCTGAATTTTTCGAACGACATCTTTAGCATCGGCAAAAAAGTCGAGCGCTTCTTCAATGCTCATCGACAGAATATCAAAGATGTTTTTTTCTTTGTAGCGAACTTCCAGTACTTCTTTGCGAAAACGTTGTCCTTTACAGTCCTCACATTCCAAACGGACATCCGCTAAAAACTGCATTTCAATGACTTGTTCGCCTTCCCCTTTGCAGGTTTCACAACGACCTCCTTCGACGTTAAAGGAGAAATGTTTGGGTTTGAATCCCCGAATCCGGGATAATTGCTGGCTGGCCATTAGACTGCGAATGGTATCATAGGCTTTGACGTAAGTCACCGGATTGGAACGAGAAGATTTACCGATCGGATTCTGATTGACCATCTCCACCTGGGTAATTTTACTTAGATCTCCTTCCAAACTTTCGTGCACTCCTGGAGCTACCGTGTAGGCTTCGCCCAGCGCTTTTTTCAAAGCGGGGTACAAAATGCCCTTGACCAAAGTTGTTTTTCCTGAACCAGATACGCCACTCACTACGGTGAGCGTGTTTAGGGGGAATTTTACGTCGATGCCGCGTAAATTGTGCTGACGAGCACCGATGATATTGAGTTCGCTAGTAAATTTGCGACGTCTGGGAGGAACGGGAATGGACATTCGATTGCTCATGTAAGCTGCCGTTAGGCTTTCCGGCTCTTCTTTATGAATGCGTTCATAATCTCCGGCAAAAACCACATCACCGCCAAAGATACCTGCCCTTGGGCCCATATCGATCAAGTAATCGGCGCTGCTGATAATGTCTTCCTCATGCTCTACCACAATGACCGTGTTGCCAAGGTCGCGTAGGGATTTGAGCACAGTGACCAATCGATTGGTATCTCGTGGATGCAAACCGACGCTGGGTTCATCCAGAATATACATCGAACTTGTGAGATTACTTCCCAGGGTACGCGTCAAATTGATGCGTTGTGTTTCCCCACCGCTCAAGGTCGAGGAGATCCGAGCAATGGTTAGATAACTCAAACCGACATCGACCATAAAGCGGAGTCGATTGTTGACTTCCAAGAGCAGTCGTTTGGCGACGGTCGCATCGTATTTGTTGAGTTTAATATTTTCAAAAAAGTGGAGCAATTCATCAATGGGAAGTTTCACTAAATCCGTAATGGATCGATCAGCGATTTTGACATAATTGCTTTCTTTTCGCAAACGTCCTCCATCACATTCCGGACAAGTCGTTTTTCCCCGATAACGCGCCAGCATTACTCGATTTTGGATTTTATAGGTCTTTTTCTCTAATTGCTCAAAGTAGTGATGGATTCCATGAAAGAGGTCATCTCCGTTCCAGAGCAGTTTTTGTTGTTTTCGACTGAGGTCCTGATAGGGCCGGTGTACCGGAAAGTCGTAATGATGGGCATGGCGTAAAAACTCATCGAGGTATTTTCGAGCTTTTTCTCCTCGCCAGCAGGCAATGGCGCCTTCGTAAACCGACTTTGATTTATTGGGAATGACTTTATCTTCGTCGATGCCCATCACCTTTCCATAGCCTTCACAACGTGGGCAGGCACCATAGGGATTGTTGTAATTGAATAGATGTGGCGTAGGTTCTAAAAACTCCATGCCATCCAGCTCGAAACGATTGTTGAAGGCTTTCTCTTCTTTACCGATGATTTCCAGGATACATTCTCCTTCACTTTCGTAAAAGGCAGTAAGGACAGAATCTGCCATTCGTTTGTCATTTTCCTCATCTCCAGGCTTGGTCACAAAGCGATCGATGAGGATTCGGATTTTGTCTTTCGCAAAATCGGCTACTGTTTTATTGACTTTGAGGAGCTTCTCTTCGAGTACCTCTTGGATTTGCATTAGCGTACCGTCTTTTTGGATACGGGTGTAGCCTTTTTGTAGCAATAGCTTGAGCTCCTGCTCCAGGGTACGCTCCAGGTATTTTTTCTGTAAAGGAATAAACAGCTGAACTTTGTCTCCCGATTTGAATTGACGGAGATAGTCGATCACGTCCGATACTTCGTGTTTCTTGACTTCCTTTCCGGAAATGGGGGAGTAGGTTCGGCCCACTCGAGCATACAAAAGACGTAGATAATCGTAAATTTCAGTAAGTGACCCTACCGTTGAGCGGGCATTGCGGGTGCTCACTTTTTGTTCAATCGCAATTGCTGGACAGATGCCTTTAATGTAATCGACATCGGGTTTTTTCATCCGCATGAGAAATTGTCGCGCATAAGAAGAGAGACTTTCCACATAACGACGCTGTCCTTCTGCATAAAGCGTATCCATGGTAATGGAAGACTTTCCAGAGCCAGATACTCCGGTAACAACGACCAACTTGTTGCGGGGGATTTCCAGATCTACGTTCTTGAGGTTGTTGGCTCTTGCTCCTTTAATGTGAATGACATTCTTTTTCTCTTTTCGATTGGGCTTTTTCAGCGTTAGCGTATCTATATTTACAGGCATTTTTAGCAATCAGGATTAGGGTAATTTAACCTTTGCTCGTTTTACCAGAACATAGGTTAAGCAAAAACAACAGAAAACGACTTGGAGTTGTCAAATATTGGTCAAATCGAGATTCAAAAT
>JBCCSR010000199.1:0-7726 GCA_039199865.1 Bacteroidota bacterium | reverse complement strand
GTGAAAACGACTTGGCTTGGCGAATTCCCGGTGCAGCCCTCAATCAATACAGTGGAATTAGCTTAGACAGAGAAAATGAATTGATCCTACGATTGACCAGCGATGTTTTCTAGAACAGGGTGAAAATAAATCAAAAATAGAAATACATGAAACGTCTATGATAAAATCGGCGTTAAAAGACTCAAAGAAATAACGATTGGATCATGGCAAGCCTGATGCCAAATGAGTTCCATTTGACTTTAACTTAAAATAAAAAATACATATGAAAAATCATTTGAAAAGTTATGAAACCATGAAGTTGCCATTTCCTCTATTGGGTTCAGTCCTGATGGTGCTGCTCGTATTTCAGATCAGCATTTTGAAGGCGCAAAGTTTGTCTGACTACATTCCCAGAGAGGTCAGGATGGTGGTTAGTCTGGATATGGGCAATTTCCAAAAAAAGGCCAATTTGAATGAATTCAAGGACTTGTCGATGTACCAGAGTGGTATGGAAATGTTGAAAAAAAGCGCTGGCCCAATGGGACAAACCCTACAAGAAGTGATCGAACACCCCTCTGATTACGGAATGGATTTTCTATCTCCGGCCATGGTCTACTTACATCAAGAGGATGGCGTAAATTATACGACGATGCTCATTAGTTTGAGTAGTGCCGCCAAGTTCCAACAGTTACTCGAAGCCTTGAGCGGTGGTTTTCTCCCCATCGAAGACAAAGGAAGTTTTAAAATGATGTCCTTGGGTAGCGACAATGCGCTTGCTTGGAATGATGATCTGGTACAGATGGTCAATGGTAAAAGAGATACTACCTCCATCTCAGAGTTTCCCGCACCACTGGATGTTTCCGGTAGATTGACCAAGCTGATGAATAAAGATTTTAAAGCTTCCATCGATGGCAATCCATTCTACAAACGAGCAGTGGCAGACCCCGCAGATTTGATGGTGTGGGTGGATCGTGCGATGGTCAAACAATGGCAAATGGACCAGCGGCAAGATGCTGATATGGATACCAAGTGGCTTGAGGAGATGTTTGGTGGCGCTTATGATACTGATGTGCGGATGGGACTCCATTTCAACAATGGCAATATTCGTTTGGATGCGGATTATTTGGGAGAGCCCAGCAAGATCCAAAACCTCAATAAATTTTATCGACAGGACAAATGGAATAAGCAATTTGGCAAATACATGCCCGGAAAAGAACTTTTGGGTCTTTTTGCCATGAATATCAATACTGTGCAAATGATCACCATCTATCAATCGGTCATGAAAGGATTCATGGGAAGCCTACCAGATTCGCTACAATCGAGTGATGTAAATGAGTTTTTACAGTCTGGAAAAATAGAGGATTTTATTGGGATGTTTGCCGGCGATATGATTATGGGCGTAACGGGGATGTACGAATACGAAAAAGTGGTGACGGAAATGGAATACGATGAAAATTTTGAGGAAAAGGAAGTACAGAAGACGGTAAAGGATAGATTTCCAAAAATGCTGGGACTCATTAGCTGTAAAGACGTTGCCAAGGTCCAGGCTTTTCTAGATCAAATATCGAGCGATGGAATGTTGGAAAAGCGAGGAAAACTCTACCAAATGGGAGCAGGAGAGGGCAAGTTTACCTTTTACATGGCGGTCCACAAGGGAATGCTCTTTTTGAGCAATGACCTCGAAGCCATGAATGAGGGGCAACCCAAAAAATATTCGCGGAAAAAACGGATGACCAAGCAACAATGTAAAATGCTCAATGAGCGGGTAATGCTGGTCCAGGCCGATGTGGCGGCCATCATGACGGCTATGAATGGTGGAGAGCAAGCAGCGGACAACTCAGGTGGTGGCGGCAATTTTAATGTGGGCAAGCAAAGCGTCGAATCCTTTGTTATGGAAATGAAAAAACAGGTTGATCCTACCAAAATGCGCATGAGTATGATGCTCAACTTTAGCGCCAAGGAGAAAAATGCCTTATTTGAGGTCATGGGACTGGCAGAAGCCTTCTTGCCCATGTTGCTTTTGAGCATGTAAATTGAGGTCCAACTTCGAACGCATACTATACCAAAGGATTGATCCCGAATTTCTGAATGGAGATTCGGGATTTCTTTTTGTGATTTTACTTGGCAAAAGCAGCTAAAGACTCGTTTGAATTGCTGGCAATTCGTATTTTTGCCCCGTTTGAAAATGCATTCACGAGATTAAGTGCGTCTATGAAATTGAAAATTGGATTGTTGGGGGTAGGACACCTGGGAGAAATTCACCTGCGTTGTATTCAAGCGCTAGAAGCCTATGAGCTGCTTGGCTTTTATGACCCTGACCCCAATCGCTCGGAAATCATAGCAGAGCAGTATGGCGTCAAACGATATGATAGTGATGATGCCCTGATGGCAGCGGTTGAGGTAGTTGATATCGTTACGCCTACGGTTGAACATTTTAGATTGGCCAAAAAAGCCATTGAAATGGGTAAACATGTCTTCATTGAAAAGCCAATGTGCCATCGGCTAGAAGAAGCTAGGGCCTTGTTGGATTTGGAAGAAAAATATGGAGTCAAAATCCAGATTGGCCACGTAGAGCGATTCAATCCGGCCTTATTGGCCATGAAAGACCATCCGATTGCTCCGATGTTTATTGAAGCGCATCGATTGGCGGTGTTCAATCCTAGAGGTACGGATGTTTCGGTGATTCTCGATTTGATGATTCACGACCTAGACATCATCTTGAGTTGGGTGGATGCGCCCGTCAAATTTATCAGTGCCAGTGGGGTGGCAGTGGTCAGCAATAGTCCAGATATCGCCAATGCGCGCATTGAATTTGAAAATGGTTGTGTGGCCAATTTAACGGCCAGTCGGATTTCTATGAAACAAATGCGTAAAGTGCGCCTTTTTCAAAGAGATGCGTACATCAGTTTGGACTTCCTAGACAAACAAGCGCAAATTGTACGTTTGTATAATAAAGAGGCGGCAGATCTGCCCAAAGATATAGGACTCATGGAATTGGACACCAATGATGGCACCAAAATGATCCATGTAGAAATGCCCCAAATTGAGCCCGTCAATGCGATTCAAATGGAGTTGAATACGCTAGCCAGTAGTATTCTCAAAGATGTTCCCACTCCGGTGCCAGCCAAAGCAGGTTATCGAGCAATGGATTTGGCTTATCGGATTATTGAACAAATTGAAGAAAGAAGAGAAAATCATTTGCATGATTAACGATCAGTATCCAGTAATTGATCGTTGTGACCCAATAATTAGTTTCCTATGAAAATTAACCTAGCTTTTAAGGTTTTTCTGATGAGTTTGCTCTTGGGCTGTTTTTCCTGTGAGATCATCAATCCTGAGGAAGATATTCCAGCCTATTTACACATCAAACCTTTCCAATTTAGCACCAATCCATTTTCCGAAGGTAGTGCTTCCCATTCCATTACTGATGCCTGGGTGTTTGTCGACAATGTATTTCTGGGAGCCTACAAATTGCCAGCGACTTTACCCGTATTGGCCACGGGGAGTCAGGAGGTGCGTGTTTCCGCAGGGATTCTTGACAATGGCATCTCGGCCTTACCGGAAATCTATACGATGTACGAAGAATACCGAACGACCATAGATCTGGTGGCCAATGAAGAAGATACCATCCAACCAGTGACGAGATATCAAGGGAACCTCAAATTTTTGCTGGAACCTCAGGAAGATTTTGAAGCCATCGGTTTGCGCATTGGCGAAGACCTCGACAACAATCCAATGACCAATCTGGTGAGAACCGATACTGAGGTATTTGAAGGCGCTTTTTCCGGCCACATTCACTTGACCCAAGATCAACCTTCCATTGAAACTGGATCGATTCGCTTCGAAAATGTTCCCTTTCCCATTGGAGCAACCGTTTATTTGGAAATGAATTACAAAACGGATGTGGTGGTGGTTTTTGGGGTGATTGCTTATGATGCACTGGGGCAAAGAATTTTTGCTGAATTCGATAAAGGCATTAATCCCAAAGATACCTGGAACAAAATTTATTTTAACTTCACCGACGAAATCCTATCCTTTTCCAACTCTGACCAAGTGGCCTTCTACCAATTTTGTATTCATAGCCAACTAGACAGTGACCAGGAAGAAGGAAATATTTATTTTGACAATATGAAGTGGATTACTTTCTAGGTCATCCTTTCAACACCTTTATGAGCGTTATCCAAACGCTTTGAGCGGAAAACGATAAACCAGCATTAGTGAAGCGAAGAAGCAAACAGGCAGACATGTTTAAGTATGGAATTGCTGATTTCCTGACGGCAATGCTGGCTTGGGCCTGTTTTTTCCTTTATCGAAAAAGCCTAGAATTCGACAATAAAGTCCCCCAGGATCAAACCATTTTGGAGGACACTAATTTTTGGGTAGGCATCATTCTGATTCCCACATGCTGGGTTTTATTCTACTCACTTTTTGACAAGTATCGAGACATCTATCGCCTTTCCCGAATGGCTACCCTAGCACGGACCCTCTTGCTGACTTTCTTTGGCGTTGTTTTTTTGTTTTTCTCCTTAATCTTGGACGACTTTGTTCAGGATTATAGAACGTATTACAGTTCCTTTCTCACCCTGTTCTCTCTTCATTTTTTCTTTACGGCAACGGTGCGCATGATTTTATTGACACGCGCTAATCGACGACTCAAAGCGGGACTAGTAACTTATAACACTTTGTTGGTTGGAGGACACCAAAAAGCGGTAGAATTGTACGAGGAGGTGGTCAAAAGAGAGAAGATGTTGGGCTATAATTTTTTGGGGTTTATAGAGGTCAATGGGCAAAGTACCAGTGAGCTCCAGAGTTATCTACCACGACTCGGAAGTTTGGAACAACTGGATGCCATTATCAACGAGCAAGATGTGGAAGAGGTCATCATTGCTATTGAAAGTTCGGAGCACAGTCGGCTCAAGGAAATCTTGAATATCCTGTTTGATTACGATGAGCAAGTGTTGATCAAGATCATTCCTGATATGTATGACATCTTGTTAGGCTCGGTAAAAATGAATCAGGTTTTTGGTGCGGTGTTGATTGAGATCAAACAAGATTTGATGCCCAAGTGGCAACGGTTGATCAAGCGACTCATTGATTTGGTAGCGAGTGTGACCATTTTGATTTTATTGTCTCCACTCTACTTGTATATTATGATTCGAGTGCGCTATTCATCGGATGGCCCCATTTTTTACAAACAGGAACGGATTGGTTTGAACGGACGTCCGTTTATGATTTACAAATTTCGTTCAATGTATACGGATGCAGAATCGAGAGGTCCTCAACTCTCAAAAGACGATGATCCGCGAACCACTCCTTGGGGAAAAATTATGCGGAAATGGCGCTTGGATGAGTTGCCTCAGTTTTACAATGTCATTCGGGGAGACATGTCGCTGGTTGGTCCCAGGCCAGAACGCCAATTTTACATTGATCAAATTGTAGCCGTCGCCCCCCATTACAAACAATTGCTCAAAGTTCGGCCGGGCATTACTTCTTGGGGGCAAGTAAAATACGGTTATGCATCTAGCATTCCCGAGATGCTACAACGTTTGCGCTTTGATATCCTCTACATCGAGAACATGTCTTTGGCTTTGGATTTCAAAATCATGATTTACACCATATTGGTCCTTTTTCAAGGAAAAGGGAAATAGCCAGGGAGTTCCCCTCTGCTAGATTTGATTTTTTTGCGAATATGTTTTAAATTGATGCGATTCTTCCCTCCCTTTTTCGGAAACGCAAATCAAAACAAACGCTATTAGTATGGAAAATCAATTTTCATTAAGCCGGGAGCGAAAGCTGGAAGTGGTTGCCATGTTGATTGATATGGCAGGAGTGGACAATAAAATTGAATCAACAGAATCGCATTACATCGCCGGAGTTGCCAGCCAAATGGGGCTCAATATGAATGATATTTCTGAGGTCGTCAAACATCCCAAATCTTACGTTTTCAAATCGCCACCGGATGAGCGCGAACGCATGACCATTTTATACTATCTGCTTTTTTTGACCCGTGCGGATGGAAAAATTACCGAAGGGGAGGAAAACCTATGTTATAAGGCGGGATTAAAATTGGGCTTCAATCACAACCTGATCAGTGATCTAATTGCGGTAATGAAAACTTATATCAACGAAGACGTACCTCCCGGTGCCATGTTGGAAAAGGTACGAAAATACCTCAACTAGTATTCATCTTCGTATTACCAAGGGTACAAAAGAGAAGGGAAAGCAAGACATCACGCTTGCTTTCCCTTCTTTCATTGATGCTAGAGCCCTTAAACTTTTTCGATCACCATCGCCGAAGCGCCACCACCGCCATTACAGATAGCGGCCAAACCAATTCCTGCATCATTGAGGTGCAAAACATTGTTGAGGGTCGTCAAGATCCGTGCTCCAGAAGCACCCAGCGGATGACCCAAGGCCACACCGCCACCCAAAACATTGACTTTGTTTTCTTTCAATCTCATATCCTTATTGAAGGCCATTGCTACGACGGCAAAGGCTTCATTGACTTCCCAAAAGTCAACCTGCGTTTTGCGAATCCCTGCCAATTTGATCGCTTTTTTCGCGGCCAATGGGGGAGTGGTGGTAAACCATTGGGGTTCCTGCGCGGCATCGGCAAAAGACAAGATTTTGGCAATGGGCTTTAATTTTAATTTTTTCAACATCTCTTTGCTCACCAACACTAAGGCTGCGGCGCCGTCGTTAATGGTAGAGGCATTTGCCGCGGTGACCGTTCCGTCTTTGGTAAAGGCAGGACGGAGGTTGGGAATTTTATCGAATTTTACCTTGCGGTATTCTTCGTCTTCATCAACGATTAAATCATCACCACGTCTTTGCGGAACTGCAACGGGAACGATTTCTTGTTTGAAATGACCTGCTTCTGTAGCTGCCGCCGCTCGTTGATACGATTGGATGGCAAAAGCATCTTGTGCTTCCCGCGAAACGTTGTATTCCTTTGCCGTGGCATCTGCACAAACGCCCATCGCCATCTGACCATAAGCATCTCGTAAGCCATCTTTTTCCAAGCCGTCTACCAATTCTCCCGCTCCATATTTGTGTCCCCAACGTGCTTTTGGAATATAATAAGGAATATTGGACATGCTTTCCATGCCACCCGCAACGATTACGTTGGCTTGCCCCAGCATAATGCTCTGCGCCGCAAACATGACAGATTTCATTCCAGAAGAACAGACCTTATTGACGGTTGTACAAGGAACATTGGTACCGATGCCAGCGGCCAGAGCGGCTTGTCTGGCGGGGGCTTGTCCCAAATTCGCGGAGCATACATTGCCCATGAATACTTCGTCTACTTTAACGGCTTTTACTCCAGCCTCTTTCAATGCCCCTTTGATGGCAAAGGTGCCCAATTCGACGGCCGAAAATCTGGACAGAACGCCTCCGAAGCTCCCCATTGGGGTTCGAACTGCACTTACGATATATACTTCTTTCATGAAATGATTTTATTTGATTAAATGATGTTGAGAAAACAAAAAGAACGGAGCAAATGTTCGGTCCATTTTGCGCTGCAAAAATAGCTAAATATTTAGGGAAAGGAAAGTTGCAAAAGACAAATCTGTACCTTTGGAAAATGGAGCTAGTTTTGGGTAGGATACATCGTAATAAAAAAAATGTTTTAAAAGATTTGACTTTAGGTTTTTATATCCATAGATTTGTCGTCCAATATCGCGGAGTGGAGCAGTTGGTAGCTCGTCGGGCTCATAACCCGAAGGTCGTAGGTTCAAGTCCTGCC
>JBCCSR010000198.1:0-7739 GCA_039199865.1 Bacteroidota bacterium | reverse complement strand
TGGTATTTCCATATTTGTCCGACATAATGGCTTCATTCAAACCCATCATCAATGTAAGTGGTGATCGGATCTCGTGAATAATTTCCGCAAACATGGAGGACTTTGTAATGTTAAGTTCTTGTAACTTAGCAGTCTGTTGATGAATAGCTTGTGTACGGGTCAATACCTCTTCCTCGAGTTTTTTTTGGCGCTGCCGTTGTCGATAAAAATGCCAGCAAATGTAAAGGATGCCACCCAAAATGACGACTCCATAAAGGAAATAGAGCAAAAAAGACATGACAGTGAAGGCACTGCTGACGATAATCGGGATGGATAAGTGATTCGTAGACCATTGTCCCTCTTCGTCGCGTTCTCTAATCCGCAATTCATATTGGCCCGCAGGTAAGCAATAAAGTCGAATGATGTTTTTTTCTGGAAAATGCCATACTTCTTCCATCCCCCCCAATTGATAGGCTATTTGTTGTTGGGTAGTGTTCTCCAGAAAGCGCAACTCAAAATAAGTATCCGCTGCACTCATTTGAATGCGACGCTGAGCATTGAGTTCTTTGGTCAAATTTTTGGGTACCTCTTGATCTTTGCTGTAGATCAAAAAACTTTCGACCTCCAGAAATGGTAAAGATTGGTCTGATGACTTAGTTGCAGATTGAGCAATGGTGGAGCAATTCAAGAAGCTAAGCAAAAAGACAATTGAGTAGAATTGATAGTAAGCCTTGGTGAAATTTCTTTTCATTTCTCAGATGAATTGTGATCAATAGGTATGCTACCTCGGCGTTGTCCCTCTCGGCACAAATTGATCGAGCGAAAAATAGAAATCTAGTTATGTTGTCAACCAATTCGGAAGAAGGTATTTCGTTTTAGGACACTAGGAGGATTCATCCCTCCCACAATTCAGCTGCCAATGCAACTGTAAAAATTGGAACGAAGTGGTTGAGCACCACGAGGATATCTTTGCCTGGAGAATTCATCCACGCATAGGTCTGTGGTCAATGTGAAGTTGTGGCCTGTAATAATAAAAAAGAGTTGATTAGGTCTAATTTGAACAACACACCGTGTAAAAGAATAAGAAGTGTGGTGTTTTTGTTGCTCTAGCCAATGTAATGATAAAGTTTTTTCGGAGGATAACCAAATAAAAAGAATGAAGTTTTCGAAAGGATAATGGGTACACAACAGATTGAAGTTCAAATGTTGGGGGCTCAGTTTAATGAGAAACCCTCAACTCAATCATATTGTTAGGTAAAACCCTTTGATAGCCAGGCATTAATCCCGTAAAGAACAGGGCACTTAATGTTAGCTGTACCGCCAAGATTATTCTGTTTCAGTTTTGTGAAATATCTACAGAATTTGTGATGAGTTGGATCTAAACTATAGGTACATTTGATGGAAACAGCCGTCTTTCACAAAATATTATGTCATTTTCCTACGCCTTACCTCTTTCATAACCAACTGGTATTCTCGGCTCATATCGCCTGTCACTGCTGAATTTTCCCGAGCCCGCCGAATGAGATAGGGAAAAACCTCTTGAACCGAACCATAAGGAACGTATTTGGCAACGTTATAATTGCCGTGAGCCAGATTGAAGGTGATGTGATCGCTCATACCAAGCAATTGGCAAAAGTTGAGATGAGGATGATTTTTCTGGATATTCTTCTCGGCAATCAATTGGGCTTGCAGCAGGCAGCTCTCCATATTGTGTGTGGCATTACAGGAAGCGATTTGTTCGTAATTGTCGACACAAAAGCGCAAAGCAGTGTTGAAAGCATCATCCGTAGCTGCTTTGTTAGGTTGAATTGGCGATTGATAACCCATTTCTTGTGCCCGCTTCCGCTCTTTTTCCATGTAAGCACCCCGTACGATCTTTGCCCCCAATTTGTATCCAAATTTCTGCGCCTTATCAAAGGAGTCAAATAAAAATTGTAGCCGATCATGTCGATACATTTGGAAAGTATTGTAAACAATGACCTTGTTCTTGTTGTACCGTCTCATCATCAAATCGACCAGGTGATCGATTGTATATTGAATCCAGCTCTCTTCCGCATCGAAAAACACGCCAACCTGATGTTCATTGGCTACGTGACAGATTGCATCTACTCGCTTGAGTACATTGCGGTATTCTCGACGGGTCTCCTTGGTCAGTGATTCTCCGTTCTGGATACTTTCCAACAAGCCAAAGCGAGCTAAACCACTAATTTTGGCGCTGACCACCGCTACACTTTCGTTTTGTGCCGCAAATTCAATGGCTCGAATGGTTTCATTCATGGTGTAATTGAAATCCCTTTCGGTGGTCTTGGCCTCTGCCCCGTAATCGAGAATGGTCAAAGAATTGTTTTCGTATAAGTTATTGATGGTCTTTTGACATTCCAATAAGCTCGTTCCTCCAACAAACTGTTCAAATACCGTAGCTTTGATCATGCTAGCCACAAAAGGAAAGCGCAATTTTAATGCAAATAAGCCCATACGGGAAGATAGGTCTACCAACCATTGTTTGTTCATCAAACCAAATAACCAGGCAGCCTTTTTGAGCTCAATATTACTTTTGTTTGCAAAAGCGATTTCTGTATTCGAAAAATCTACAGCCGAAGGTTTCGTGGTAATTCCCTTCATTTTCAAATTTTAATTGGTTAGAGATTTTTAGGGCGATCAATGCTGTTCCAAATTTCCCAAGCCTTCTCTGCTTGTAAGTACAACATTTCCAGCCCATTTTTCACTTGACAATTTTGTTCTTGACCTCGTTTCAAAAATAGTGTTTTTTCGGGATTATATACCAAATCATACAACACATTTGATTCAGCAAGATGGAAATAAGGCAAGTCGGGACAAGTATCTATTTGGGGACTCATCCCCAAAGGAGTAGTGTTGATCACTAAAGGATAATCTGCCAGATGCTGAACATTCAATGCGCCGTAAGTCAAATCCCCCTTGTTGCCTCTGGATATCTTGAGAAAATCAATTCCCAAGCGCCGTAATACATAAGCAACGGCCTTGGCCGCCCCACCCGTCCCCAAAATCATGGCTTTTGCTGGCAGGGGTTTCAACCACTTGACCAATGATTGTTCAAAACCGTAAACATCCGTATTGTATCCTTTGAGTCGACCATCGGAGATTTTGATCGTATTGACCGCTCCAACCTCGGCCGCAGCCTCATCGACTTCATCCAAATAATCGAAGACCAGCTCTTTGTAGGGAATCGTAACGTTCAGTCCTTTTAAATTAGGATATTGTACGATCAAATTGGGCAATTGATCTATCTGTGTAAGGGGAAACAAATCGTAGTCGTGTCCTTCAATGCCTTCTTTTTCAAATTTTTGGGAAAAGTAGCGTTTGGAAAAAGAATGGGATAATGGATATCCAATCAATCCATACAAGGCTGTAAACTTGGATTTGTCTTTATTGATCATAACACTTTTCGATGAATTGATGGAGTTTAGGAAATAGCGCTGAAGGGATTTGTCCTTCCTCAATCCAGGCGTGCACCTCACCGAGATAAGTCATTCCCAGGTAATTCGCACTTTCCACGAAAGGCATGTGAAACCCCGCTTTCAAGTCAGCATCCGAAGCACAACTCAACACGGCCATTTGTTTCCCCCTCAATTGCCTTCCTAGAGGTTTATCGATTTTTAGTAAATCGGACAAGCGATCAAAAAATACTTTCATAATCCCACTCATCGTATACCAGTAAACGGGAGTCGCAAAAATAAAAGTATCGTAGTCTTGAACCAAGCGACGCATCAGGGGCATAAAATCATCTCCTTGATTGCCAAACTCATAATCGAAATGACCAATCGTTAAAGGTTTTAAATCGACCCAATCGCAGTTCATCTTTTCCCTCAAATAGCTGACAAATTGATGGGTATCTCCCTGGCTTCTCGAACTTCCTTGAATAATGACAATTTTGGATCCCGACATCTTTTGACTTTTTTGAAAACCCCCTTAATCCGTTTTTGAAGTACGTTCTAATAAAAATACGCTTATGAAACCGAGTATCATCAATACAACCACCCCGACTACGTATGGTTCACCCTCGTAAGCCGAAGGCCATACATTCTGTTCCAACAAGATTTTTTTGGGCGTCACTCCATCGTCATCGAGTATAATTTTACCCGTACCATCTCTCAACCAATCTATCGCATTGCGCCAAGGCCAAATCTTATTTAAAGACCCCAACATAAATCCCGTCAAGGCTGCCAAAGTTGCTGATCGAAAATGTTTGAAAGTCCATGACAACAAACGAGAGATCGACATCAAGCCCACCAGACACCCCATAGCAAAAACGGCCATGGTCATCAATTTATCTGGGGCCAGTGTTTTGAGTGCAGGTTTCAAGGTATCACTGATAATGTAAGAGTACATTCCCATCAACAACAAGATAAAACTTCCTGAGATACCCGGTAAAATGAGGGCAGAAATGGCAATCATTCCGGAAATGAAGACAAAAAACAAGGATTCTGAACCCGATGCCGGAGCAATCACCGTGATGCTGTAGGCAATCACAGTTCCCAAAACCAAAAGGACAAACTCTACAATGCCCCAGCGCTCAATTTGACGCCCCACATAGATGGCAGAAGCGATGATCAATCCAAAGAAAAAAGCCCAGACAATGGGAGGATAAGTAGCCAGTAAGTGGGAAATTAAAAAGACACCGACAACAATACCTCCTGCCATCCCCACGAGGAGGGTCAATAAAAAGTTACCCTGAATAGCTTTCCAGAGACCAGTAAAGCCCTCTTTTTTCCAAACCCCCAACAAAGAAGGACCAAAGGCTTTGATCGAATGGAGTAATCGTTCGTAAATTCCAGTGATAAAAGCAATGGTTCCACCAGACACTCCGGGGATCACCTCGGCCATCCCCATCGCCATACCTTTTAGCGCCAGACTAATTGATTGTTTCATGGCGGCAAAGGTAAATATTTTCGTGGAAATCAGTGTTCTCTTCCCTTGATTGTACCCCCGCGAAAAAGCGCTTCTTCCTCTTCCAAGCGTTTTCGCTCTGCTTCACTCAGGGCAAAGTCACCCAAGCGACTCAAATCTGGTTGTCCTGCATCTACCCAGGCGGTATACCACGCACTGCTGACCGCTAAAATAGAAGCCTGCATACGTCGTTCTACCATACCATTCAAGCGTTCGTTGTACGCTGCCGCATACTCCCGACACTGGGTCCGCTGGGTCCGTTCGAGCCGATCATCATAGCAATATTGCTTGTCTTGCGGAAAACGTTGACTAAGGTCTTTTTCGATGAGCAACACACTGTCGAGATAGGAATGACTTTTCAAAACAATGTCCCAATAATAATCTTGTGGATCGACAATATACTGGGCTTTGCCCACAAAATAGTCGAAATACCGATCCGAGAACAATTCGGGAATACGGCTCTCCCAAAAGGCGTGGATGCCCACTTGGTTGGTCAATTGTCCATTGTAATTTTCGGTAGTATGTAAAGGAACATGGGCATCCGCAATGTAGTGACCAAAGTCTGCGGAATGCTGTAGAATCCGTTTGAGATTACCCTCCAAAAAGGCTTTGCTCAGCTTGGACTGCATCTGCACCAAATGATAAGGTAAAATACCGTATGCTGAAAAGCGATCCAGGGCAAAAGCGGATTGGCAATCCAGCTCAATTTCGTGGCGGGCAAACAATTGATTGAGACTGACACAATCGATTGACCACTCCTCTTCATAATAATTGCGAATAATGTTTCGATAAACAAAATCTCGATAGACCCGATATTCCCAATCGTATACCGTTTTGGCCGTTCTATTGCCCAAAGCGACCCCACTCAGCAGCAGCAGCCCCTCGTCCACGTTCGTCAAGTCTTTTCCAAAGACTCGTAAAGTATCTTCCTGACGATTGACAACATAAATATCTGTATACTTTGCCAAGACATCCGTCCAATTTCGGGGCACTGCTTCGAAGGGATAGACGCCCCAGTGATCAATATCAATGTAGTGGCGTACTGCTTCGTGTTTGGTGGCGTAGCGTCTTTTGTCCGGATCAACGGCATGTTCCGTCAGGTATTCGATGTGTTTTTTGTACAAAATCAACATTTCCGGAGGCAGCGTGAAAACGGCCATACGGTTAATGCGTCGGTGCCCGAAAAAGCCCCAGTCTGGTGATTGAGCAAAGCCATATATGGTGATGATGACAAAGAGGAAAACGACAATTTGAAAACCTTTTTTCATAGGAATGTGCTAAAATTATCGTTGATCAAAGAAAGCGTTGTAATCCCAGAAAATCTTTCCAAATACGCGATGCTGGACCAACATGAAATTGCCATCACTACAATCTGCGAAATAGCGTTCAATGATGCCTTTTCCGGCAGCTTCTATGGGCAGCGGACTTTTCCCATCGGGAGCATTATTGGTTTCGACTACTCTTTGTGGAAAAAACCGAGCTTCTACGGTCTCCCCTTTTCGATCCTTGAGCGTAACGATGCTAAAGGGCACCAATTGGTTGATCGAATCTCTTTTGGAGAAAGTATTGCGAAACCCTTCCGCTACCAGTGCTTTGAAACCCGTCAGATAGCGTTCAGCACTGCCATTGACCATGCGTCCGGTGTTGGGAGGAGTGATGTCATAGAATGGACGAACCGTATAATCATTGTCTTTTCGCTCCAAAATGAAGGATTTATTTTTATGGCGAGGGTATTCTACCGCCACCGATTCGATCTCTTCCAATTCATGGCGAAAAACAGCGCGATCTTTCCAGGCATCTGGCAATTCCCAGTAACGCCCACGGAGACTGCCCTCCCAAAAAGGGATGTGCATGACGATGGGTTCTTCGGAATCTTCCATAATCATGTAGGTTCCCGTACCATTACTGGTGGTACCGCCCACGTAGAATACCTTTAGTTTTTCGTCATTTTTATCGTAAATCTCTACTTTGATCCCGACCGTGGCAATGCTTTCAATTGCCGTTTTGACCGCAGCTTTGGGGGGAATGTATTTTACCCGCTGCCGATTGATCGACTCCAGTAAATTTTTGATTTTTCCCGGACGAACCCGAAATTTTTCATTGTAAACCCAATGATCTGCTTTCCTTTCCAACAAGATGGTTTCCCCTTTCCGGTTGGCCATAAAAACTTTGTAAATGTCGTTGATGTTGTCTACCGCAAAATTGGTATCCCAACGAGCAATACTGGTATTTTCTGGTTTCTGCTGAAGGTACCAAAACGTAAAGGCACCCAGACCAAGCAGCACTGATGCTAAGAGTAATGTTTTTCTCATTTCTTCCTTTTTTTAATCCTATCTTCTGATGTCTAACAGAGGATAAATTTCTTTTTTGGGCAGTTCGATTGTATTGATTAGCTGGTAAATCGTCGCTTTCTCAAATAATTAAAGGCAAAGCCAAAGAGCCCCAGAAAAAGTAAGGGCAGTACAATATTGATCATTCGCCATTTGTTTTTTTCGTCCCTCGCTTTCACCGTGTCCAACAAGCGAAGTTTGACCTCCTTGCCCCTCGCTTCAATGACACCTCGGCCATCCAGCAAGTATTCAATGGCGTTCATCATAAAGGCTTTATTGGCAAATAGGTATCGTTCGTAGCGATTGAAACCCAGTGGACTAATCTCATTGCTACTTGCGCTGTAATAATTTTTGGCAATATCACCATCGGAAACGACCATCATCCGATTGGAGACGCTCCGGGATTTGTATTCCTGCCCCATCTCTTTCAAAGCTGTTTCCATTGAACTGGGAACTCGATTTTCGTACAAAGAAGGAAAAACGCCTTCCAGAAGGACTCCCAAT
>JBCCSR010000197.1:0-7796 GCA_039199865.1 Bacteroidota bacterium | reverse complement strand
TTTGGCTGGCTCAAAGTTGAATAAGGCATAAATACCATTGTCTTGTTCGGGATTCCAAATGAGTTCATCTGTAAACAACTCATTGGGATCTCCGGTGAAAGTGATGGTTCCTCTTTTTCTGATGGGGAAAGTATAGTCGAAAATTTCAAAATCTCTTTCTTTCATGACACCAGAAAATCCAGCTTTCACTTTGGTGGACAAGCCTTTGATTCCACTGAAGGTGTAACGAATGTCTAGATTACCAGCGTAGTTCGATTCTTCGAGTGCCCGCCAAGTACGAGTGACCCCTCCTCCGGTACTTGGATTGAGCTCAAAATTGCCATTGGTCGTTTCGTAAGCCGTCAGGCGAATATCTGGCTCTGACATTTTGGAAAAGGTGGGAGAGGCTTTCCAAATAACTTCGAGGTTTCCATCGGCAAAATTGTGTTTTCCCGCCAAGAGGAAGTTGGTTACTTGTCGTTCGGTGTATTCCAAACCATGTCTTTCGTGTGTGGCCACTCCCGTTTCAAAAGTTTGTTGATTTTGGAAAGTAGCTCGACTCACTCCATTCTGACTGCGCAATGCGCTCAGAGAAACCTTATGGCGATCCGTTTTCATTGCTAGACCCGCCAAAGTACTCCACAGCACGTTGGAAATCCCCAGTTGACCTTCGCGAGTAACATCGCGAAACAATTCGTTAACCGTCAAATCAGGATCTTTAAAATAAGTGTTGAACTGTACGTTCTCGTAGAACTCCGTTTCATTCCGGTAATTCGCCGAAAGGGTAAAACCCAAATCGATGCCTTTCAAATTGAACTGATTGCCATAAGAAGCAGAAAGGTTGTAATTGATCCCATTGCGATCTTGCATGGTAGCCATTGTCGGATTAAACAAACGCGTCACATTGGTCAAAGTAATATTCTGATCCGCAATACTGGGGATGTCAAAACTGGTGGGCAAACGCAAAGCACGGGTACCATCATCGTAGCCTAAGAAATCGGTACTTCCTCCTTCATAAGTCAGGAATCCGCTGTTGAAATGCATACTCGGATTGAAAGTTCCTCCCACGGAAAAAGAAAGGGTACGACTATCCGGAAAATCTTTGGTAATGATGTCCACCATTCCTCCGGTAAAGTCACCTGGCAAGTCTGGAGTAAAAGATTTGTAAACAATAATATTGTCGACCAAATTCGTTGGGAATAAATCGAGTTGGACAGAGTTTCGATCTGGATCCAAACCCGGTACGGTCATCCCGTTGAGAATGGTCTTTGAATAACGGTCGCCCAAACCACGAACGATAACGTGTTTGCCACCTTCTACCGAAACCCCCGTTACCCGCTTGATGGCCGATCCTACATCGCCATCGCCAGCTCGTTTCATCGACTGCGTAGATACTCCATCGAGTAAACCGAGGGCCCTGCGTTGAATGCTTAACAAAGCAGTTTCCGTATTTTTAATTTCAGTAGCCGTTACCACTACTTCGTCCAGCACCTGACTATCTTCCGACATTTTCACTTGTAGCTCTGTATCTTTTCCCGCCTCTACATTTACATCCGTGACGGTGAGATTGGCATAACCAATATAAGAAAATTCGAGTGTGTAGGTTCCCGCTGCGAGGGAAAGGGAATAGCGGCCATCCAGATCCGTTGTCGTTCCAGTCCCCGTTTCCTTAACGAGAATGTTGGCAAACATGATGGCTTCGCCGTTGGTTGCGTCGGTAATCGCCCCCCTAACATTGCCATTTTGGGCATAAGCCAGAAAAGTCAAAATGGATAGACACAGCGTACTAAGAGTTGATTTGAAGTTCATTGCAATTTTATTTAGTCGATAAGTATTCCACAAATTTGAGATACTCAGCCGAGATAATTTGTCGGCTGAGTACCTATTGATACCAAAATCGAAATTAGATCTTTCCATTTAATGCAGTCCAAGACCATCCCTGAAAGGGAGCGGGGTCAGCCCCTTTGGCGGGTGAGCCATGTACTTGATTTCCATTGGCTGCATCCTGTAATTTGTTGGTTACATTGCTGTCGTATTCTGCGGGTTCTGGACATACGTTTCCAGCACCATCCATATCATCATCATCAACGTATACATCGGTCCAGTCATTGAAAGTGCCATTACCCACCCATTCGCTGTTGATGATTTTCAATGAGTTGTTGGTGTAGTTGAGATAAGAATCCTCTCCTTCTTGTGCACATTCATTTTTGAAAGAGGCACGAATCAGGACATAGTCGGTAAATCCTCTCCAGGAAGCCCCATCAATGGTACCCTGTGCTCTCGATTTCAAATCGGCAGCATTATCCGATAGACCATCTTCATCGATGATGGTTACGTTTCGGATGGTAAATAATCCGTCCGTGTAAGTGGAACCTTCTGGTCCGTCGATTTCCAAAGCATTGTCGCCAGCAGTAGCACCAGATTGGATGACAAAAGCATTGGTAATGGTTCCAGAATAATTTTGGTCGATGTCCAAACCATCGTCTTCTCCGTTGGCCACCACCACATTGGTTACGTTTACCGTTCCACCGAAAAATTCGACCCCATCGTCCAAGTTGGCCACCACCTCAATATTTTCTACCAAGGTTCCGTTACCAACACCACCGAAGGTAATTCCATTGATTTCGTTGTTGTCACCAATCAAGGTTCCTCCGTGTCGTACCGATATGTATTTGATCACCCCTGAATTGTCCGCAGGATCATCACCACCATATCTGCCAAAGAGATCATCGGCAGGAATGCCTTCAATTTGAGCTTCGGTATCACTACCTTGAGCAGAAATGGGTGCTCGACCCAAAATGATTAATCCTCCCCAAAGGGAATTGAAAGATTCATCCAGGTTGGGACTGACTTTCTGTCCAGGCATCAGATTGTCATCAACAGAAGTGAAGATGATGGGATTGTCTGCTGTACCTTCCGCCATCAATTTACCACCTCTAGCCACAATCAATGCGGAAGCCAAACTACCATTGCCCGCAGCAGCTTTGATTACTGTTCCGGCTTCGATATTCAGTGTTGCCCCTTCGTCGACCACGACTTTTCCATTGAGTACGTATATTTTATCTCTAGTCCAGCTCACTGTTCCGTTGAGCAAACCCGTTACCGCCACCAAATCAAAATTATCGGGATTTTCGATACAATCACAGCCACTTCCATCTACAATTGGAGAAAAACCCGTTGGGCAACTCACGTTAGCACAGGGATTGCTGCTACCAGTTTCTTGGCACTGGCATTCATCTCCTACTTCTATTTTCTCAAATCCAGCAGGGCAGGCGATATCTTTACATGGATCATTACCACAAGACGACAAAAGTGCGGCAACGAACAGAAGACAGGTACAAAGTTTACTAAAGTTCATTTTTCTTAGTTTGAAGAATATTGAAATATTATTGAATTAGGTTTGTTTCTTATTGCAAATGTAGATCGAGAAAATGAGGCATATATTAAGGTTACGTTATTTAAGTATTAAGTCAGCTAATCGATTTTTTACAAAAAATTAACACTGAATCTCAATTTATTTTATTATGATTTTTCTGAAATACCTTTTTCCCTCTGCTTGTTTGGCAAAGCCCTGAATCCTCAAAATCAATGCTGGTACTTTTTGCAAAATGAACTTCATTATTTCTATCCAAAAAATTATTCATGTGAACCCATTGTCTAAGTCCACCGTTTCATTATTTTGCTCCAAAAGATTTTCAAAATGCAGTACCTGATCAATCCATCACTCCCCCTTCTCATCGACGATTGGCCCGGCAATCCCATCAAGGGAGACCAATTTCAGTATCCGGGCCGTGGCTTCCGCCCCAAATGGTCGAATATCGCCAAGATGGTTTTTCATTCTAATCCCCAAAGAAGAGAGAAAAAGGAGGATCGCTGGCGCCCCAGCGTAGTGAGGGGGCATGATTATTTGCAGGACAAAAACGACAACTGGATCGTTTGGTTGGGCCATGCTTGTTTTTTGATTCAACTGGGAGGTATTCGCATCATTACCGACCCCGTTTTTTACGATCTACCCTTGATTCCTCGTAAAGTTCACCTGCCTTTTGATCCAAAGGTCTTGCAAGGCATTGACTACCTCCTCTTGTCTCACGATCATCGCGATCATTGTGATGCCCGTAGTTTTAAAGTGTTGTTGCAAAACAATCAAGTCCACATCCTCAGCTCTCTACGTATGGGAACCGTCATCCAATCCTGGATTGGACCAACTCCTCTGCAAGAAGCAGGTTGGTATCAAACTTACCAAACCCAGGAGGAAGGACTACGCATTAGCTATCTTCCTGCCCAACACTGGTGCCGACGGGGCTTGACGGATTTTAACCTCCGACTTTGGGGAAGTTTTATGATTGAATACGATGGTTATTGCATTTACTTTGGTGCCGACTCGGCGAGTGGTCCTCATTTCGAGCAGATTGGACAGCTCTTCCAAATCGATTTGGCCCTACTTGGTATTGGCGCCTACAAGCCCGCATTTATGATGAGTGACAACCATACTAGTCCTTCAGAAGCCCAGGAGGCGTTTCAGCAATTGGGGGCAAAAAAAATGATCCCCATGCACTATGGAACTTACGATTTGTCAAACGAACCCATCAGTGAACCGCTACGACTGATCCAAGAATGTTTTCAAGAAAAAGGGCAGCAAAGTCAATTGCTAAGGCCTGGGGTAAACGAAGTGGTTGAGCTTTAATCAAGCCGTACTGCATCAAAAACGATACAGCACGGCTCCTTGACAGGAGGCTCAAAAGTGGTACCGTAAAACGGTCCGAAGTCCGTGTCGGTCAAACAATTGTAAGGACGCATCTTTCCATTGATAACGATGCCAAACTTCAACCTGACTGCTAAAGTGTTTGGACCAATGCAACTGAAAGCCTGCAGTGGGCAAGAGTGAATGAAAAGTAAAAATGGAGCGATTGTCTTCTCTTTGAAAGTCATTTTCCGCTTCCGCGTACACAGGTGGATCAATTAGCCTGGTATTGACCTTTAGTTTTTGCTTGACAAAAGAACTGGCCTCAATGCTCAAGCCCAAATAAAGCTGCCAAGGTCGCGAGCCCAGTAGTACATAGTTGAAGCCAAGACGATGTTGAAGACTGCGC
This sequence comes from Bacteroidota bacterium, assembly GCA_039199865.1. Taxonomy (GTDB): domain Bacteria; phylum Bacteroidota; class Bacteroidia; order Chitinophagales; family Saprospiraceae; genus JALZUU01. The sequence continues at coordinate 2,727 of JBCCSR010000197.1, read as the reverse complement.
TGATCCATCCTTACCTTTTCAATCGAATACGCCTCTGAGGGAAATTCGATCTGACTGAGATCAATTCTCCAAAGGCCTTCAAACTGGCTAGTTTGATAAGTTAGCTTTTGGTAACTGCTGGCCAAGTATCCGGTCAAGCGAGGCAACAGCCGATAGTCAATTTGCAGCCCTATTCCCAAATTTGAGCGGCTCAATCTTTCGTTTAGATAAGCCGTGTAGGTCGCAGAATAACGATCAGGGCGGCCCCAACTGCCTATTAGACCTAAACTCAGTCGCTTGGATTGCCGAGGAGCTTTCAGTTTTTTACCAGACTCCTCGGCAAAGTCATAGGTCAAAGCAAAGTCTGTTCTAAAATCTGATGAAAAATCAAGTGATGGGCTATTCAAGGTCGCCAAAGTCAGCTCTTCGGTGGTGGAAAATGTCGCTGAAGTCAGTGCTTTAGGGTCAGGGACCAGCAGTAATGTTTGGGGTGGATAATTTTTTGAAGGTAAGCTAAAGTCTGATGGATTGAGCCTTTCGAGATACGGCTTTTCATAGCTTCGATTGATTGCTGTGGTGCGTTGATGATCTTGATCCGGCATCCACCCATTGTGCTTGGTAACCCATACTTGTTGGACAATAGTATCGTACTTAAAGATAGTATCAACAATAATAATATTTTCGTTAGTGGCCTGTTCTGAGCCAATTGGGGTCTCGATTGAGTCATTGTTTTGCTCGAGGTAAGCAATGCGTTTTTTCGCCTCGTTTAGATCCACCCATAGGTAAATGGACAAACAGGTAAGTAAAGTGGCCACTCCACCTAAGGCCCACAACAAGAACAGTCCACCCCTCTTTCGTCGTTTGGTGGCCAACTGTTCTGCGACTTGTTCCCAATCCGCTGCCCGGATTTCAAATGACTGGGTCCGTCTCAATTTATCGGCAATGAGGTCATCAAATTCTCGATTAGCCATATTTACTTTTTTTCTCTTCCCTTGATTGAATCATCGTTTGTAGCTTTAATCTGGCTTTCGCCAAATTGGACTTGGACGTTCCCACCGAGATGCCCAGCTTTCTTGCAATTTCTGGATGGGAAAAGCCCTCGATTGCATGTAGGTTAAAAACCATTCGATAGGCTGGTGAAAGTTCCTGAACCAAATCCATCAATTCTCGCGCAGACAAATCAGCCACAATTTGTGCGTTCACCTCCAGATGTTGAGCGTGTACCAAATCTACCACGAGCACAGTCGAATTGTTTTTGCGAAAATGATCAATCGCCGTATTGACCCAAATGGTATTGATCCATGCCTTGAAAGATCGCTGGCCCGAGTACTTGTCAATTTTTGTAAAAACTTTGATAAAACCATCGTTTAAGATTTCTCTGGCCTCTTCTTCATTAGCGGCATAACGACTACAGATCGTCATTCCGTAGTTAAAGAAATGGTAGTATATCTTTTTCTGACTCGACGGTACTCCCCGTCGGCATCCCTCAATCCATTGCTGTAATTTAGTTTGGGGCATTCTACTGAATCCTAATGGTTTTGATCTTCATTTATACTTTCCCTTCCTAACACGTGCTAAAAAGACAAAGGGTTGCCTCGGGCTAAAAAGTTTTTAATAAATTTAATAGACTTTATTACGAATGATATTGTAGGTAAAAGGTAAACGTTTAAATCCATTGAATCCCTCCGATTGATCGACATCAATTGAACAAGCATTTTAAACCAATAGTGCTCATGGAACTACTGGTCTGACAAGCGGATCAGCTACTCCATTAATTTTTGATCCCCCGCAAAACAGCTTTTGCGTAAATTGCTGGGGACTCCAGCATGGGATAATGTCCAACATTAGGCAAAACACTCAAATGGTTAGAAGGAATTTTTTGGGCTAATACATGCGCCATCTCAATCACCGCTACCGGATCTTGATCGGCCCAAACTAGATGAATTGATCGCTCTGTTTTTTCCAATGCACCGATCCAACGGTGCCAAAACTTTTTCCGCTCATCCAAGTACTTCGTCACTTTGGGTAAGACCTTTCGACCTTCATTGTAAATCAACATTTGCCATAGTACTCCCAACTCTTCAGATTTGAGTTTTGATTGGTCGGCCCACAATCTACGAAAACTTCGATTAAAAATGGCTGGTCGACTAAAGCTGGCCAAGAAGGGTCCCCAGAGATCGTGTTTCAACATTTTTTGGGTCCACAGCAGCTGCGCCATCTCAATCAGCATACTACCATTGCCCAGCGTAATGCTTTTGAACTTTAGGGGTTCATCGCCTCGGTTCAAGCGAGCAATCAGTTCCGTTGCTATGCTGGTTCCGTAATCGTGCGCCACCAAGTGTACTACTTTCAAACCCAATTTTTGCCACAAGGCCAAAGCGATATCTGCCTGCTCGATTAAAGAGTAAGAATAGGCTATTGGTTTGTCCGAAAGGCCGAAGCCCAGGTGATCGTGGACCACTACCCGATACTGATTGGTCCAATAAGGCAATACGGCGTAATAATCATAAGAAGCACTGGGATAGCCGTGGAGGATCACAATCGCTTCCTGATTTTGTACCCCTTGATCAATGGTAAACACTCGATGGGGACCGATTTGATGGTATTCGCCAAAATGGAGCCAGGATTCAAAAGAAGGAGGAGACATCTAATTTTTTGCAAGAAAGATAAGATTTTAAAAATAAAATCTTATGGTGCAACCCCTGAGTTAAATCCATGTCTCTTGATATAAACTACAATTAAGGTAAT